>JBDHVF010000219.1:0-10433 GCA_039809605.1 Polyangiales bacterium
CGCGGACTCGCGCGAGGCCGCGCGGCTCGCCGCGGCCGTCGAGGTCGTGGTGCGCAACGCCGAGAGCGCGGAGCCTTCGTTCTACGCCATCCCGGTGCGCGGCCGGTCGCTCGTGCTGATGGTCGACGTGTCGTACTCGATGAGCGACCCCGACCCGCAGGGCTCGTGGTTCGCCGCGAGCCCCTCGAAGCTCGACGTGGCGCGCGCCGAGCTCGTGAAGGTGCTCGCCTCGGTGCCGCAGGGCGTGAGGGTCGACGTCGTGGCCTTCAGCTCGCGCGTGCAGACGCTCTGGAGCGCCTCGCGCACCATGGACGACGCGTCGCTCGCGGAGGCCGTGCGCTGGGTCGCCGCGCTGCGCCCCGCGGACGAGACGCACCCGCTCGAGGCCATGGAGGCCGCGGCGGCGCTCGGCCCCGACCAGATCGTGATGCTCTCCGACGGGCGCCCCTCGGACAGCGAGGCGGTGCTGCGCTCGCTCCTCCAGAGGGTCGACGAGCTCTCGGCGCGCGCGCGCGTCGACGTGGTGGGCTTCGGCGCCGATCAGGACCGCCAGTTCCTCGGCGCGCTCGCGGCGCACGGCCACGGCACGCTTCGCCTCCGTTGAAGGGCCGCAACGCAACGCGCGATTGAGTCGCGCGCCGACCCGGTGCAAGAGTACGCGCGGCGCCCACGCTTCGCGCGCGCCGGGAAGGAACCATCACCCCATGATCCGATCCGTCAGGATCTCACTCACGCTCGCGGGCCTCGTCTCGCTCGGCGGGTGCGCCAGCAGCCAGTCGGCCGCCGCGCCGGCCAGCGCGACGGCGTCTGCGTCATCGGCCGTCACTTCGTCGAGCGGCGGCTCGACGAGCGCGACCGAGGCGCCCGCCGCGACGGCGTCGAACGCGACGACGCCCGCGACCACCACGCCGCCCGCCGCGACGCCGCCCGAGGGCGAGTTCGGGCGGGTGACCGTCGACGAGCTCGCGGGCCTGCTCGAGCGTCACGAGGCCGTGAGCATCTACGACAACAACGGCCACGACCGCTACGTGCAGGGGCACATCCCCGGCGCGCGCTGGGTCGCCTACGACCAGGTGACCGCGCAGGTGCTCCCGGAGGATCGCAACGCGCGCCTCGTCTTCTACTGCGCCAACGAGCATTGAACGGCCTGCCACACGGCCGCGCGGCAGGCTGTCGCGCTCGGGTTTCGCAATGTGTGGATCCTCCCCGCGGGCATCATGGGTTGGGCGGCGGCGCACAAGCCCGTCGTGACGGGCGCCGACCCCAGGTGACCTGCGCTCTCGCCTGACCGATCAGTTCCCTGGTTTGCGTTTTCGTGAGCGTTCGTGTACCTCGCTCGGCCCGCTTTCGGGGACGAAGGGAGGTGATCGGACTCCATGGAACGCTTCGTCGGACTCGATTTCGGCACCACCAACAGCTCTCTGGCCGTGCTCTCGCGCGGCCGCGGGGCGCCCTCGCTCGTGCGCTTCGCCGACGGGCGCGGCGGCGCCACGACCACGTTCCGCTCGGTGCTCTTCTTCGAAGAGGACGTGGTGAACGGGCGCGCCGGCCTGCGCTCGTGCGCCGGCCCCGAGGCCATCGAGCGCTACCTCGGGCACGCGAGCGGCAACGCGCGGCTCATCCAGTCGCTCAAGTCGTACCTCGCGAGCTCGCTCTTCACGTCGACGAGCGTGTTCGGCCGCGCGCACACGCTCGAGGACCTCGTCACGCAGATCCTCCGGGGCATTCGCCGCGGCGCCGTCGACGCGCTCGGCCCGCCCGACGCCGTGGTGCGCGGCGCGGTGGTGGGCAGGCCCGTGCGCTTCGCCAACGCCGACGGCGAGGCCGACGAGGCGCTGGCGCTGAAGCGACTCACCGAGGCGCTCGGGCGCGCGGGCTTCGAAGACGTGCGCTTCGAGTACGAGCCCGTGGGCGCGGCGTGCTTCTACGAGTCGACGATCGACCACGACGAGCTCGTGCTCATCGGCGACTTCGGCGGCGGCACGAGCGACTTCTGCCTGATGCGCGTGGGGCCCGGAATGCGCGGCGTCGAGGGGCGGCGGCGCATCGTGGGCACCGAGGGCGTGGGGCTCGCGGGCGACGTGTTCGACAGCGAGATCGTGCACGCCGTCGTGTCGCCGCGGCTCGGCATGGGCTCGGAGTACCGCTCGTTCCTCGACGGCAAGGTGCTGCCCGTGCCGCCGTGGATCTACGCGAAGCTGCGGCGCTGGCACCACCTGTCGTTCCTCAAGAGCCGCGACACGATGCGCTTCCTCCACGAGGTGCGCGCGCAGTCGCTCGCGCCCGAGCGCATCGACGCGCTCCTGCACCTGATCGACTACGACCTCGGCTACCAGCTCTACCGCGCCGTCGAGGGGACCAAGGTCGCGCTGTCGTCGCAGCCCGACGCCCTCCTCGCGTTCACCGACCCCCCCGTCGACCTGCGCGAGACGGTGCGTCGCGCGGACTTCGAACGGTGGATCTCGCCGTCGCTCGACGCGATCCGCGGGTGCATCGACCGGCTGCTGGCGAAGGCCGACGTGGCGCCGCGCGAGGTCGACCGGGTGTTCCTCACGGGGGGGTCGTCGCTCGTGCCCGCGGTGAGGGCCATCTTCGCGGCGCGCTTCGGCGCGGAGAAACTCCGCGGCGGCGACGAGCTCACGTCGGTCGCGCAGGGGCTCTGCCTCCGCGCGTCGATGGACTGATCGCGCGGCGCGACACCCGGTGGAGGATGAGGGATTCGAACCCCCGGGCGGGTTCCCCCGCCTGCGGTTTTCAAGACCGCTCATGAATTGCTGAAAGTGCCGCGAAAGCAGCGGTTCCGCCGCGACGAATTCGTAAGAGTTACGAAAGCGGTTCCGGCGACCGTCCGCCCGCGTCGCGCGCCGCCCGCACCGCGAGCGCCACGAGCACCACCGCCGCGAGCCCCCCGCCCAGCCACTTCGCCGTCGTGAGCGCCGTCTCGCTCGCCACGCCCTGCGCGCCTCGCGCGGCCCTGTCGACCTGCCGCCCGAGGCCCTGCTCGAAGCGGTCGCCCGCGTGGTCGATCGCGCCGTGCGCGGCGCCCTCGATGCCATCGAGCCGCCCGCCGAAGCCGTCGCCCTCGTCGCCCTGCACGATGTCCTCGTGCGGCACCCCGATCGGATCGCCCGAGGTGCGCGCGAGCGCGAAGCGGTTGACCTGGCCCACCGCCCTACCCCCGCGTCCCGTCGATGCGCGTGAAGCGCCCGGCCTGATCACGCGCCCGTTGTTCGCTGCGCGCGTGCTTGAGCCCGAGCTGCCACCCGCGCCGAAGCGCCGCTGTCGCATCCGCGCCGCTCTGCTCGTGACCGCGCGCGACCCCCTTGTGATACCCGCTGGTTTCCGCCACGCCTACCTCGATGCGCCGCGCGTCGAATCCCTCGCGGTAGCCGCGCTCGTACACCTCGCGGAGCACCCGCGCCCGGTGCTCGTCGAAGTCCTCACGGTCGTTGCCGTCGACGAGCTCGCGCGACGACATGCCGAGCGCGAAGCCCGCAGCCCCGACGAGCACGCCGACGACCACCACGCCGAAGGCCCCGATGCCACCGCCGCCCGAGTTCTCACCCATCGCCCACCTCCGAGTTGCGCGAGCACCACCACGCGCCCGCCACCAGCACCGCCAGGAGCGCGAGCGGCCCCGCGAGCGAGCGCTCGCGCTCTGCGAGCGCCGCCTCCACCTTCGCGCGCATCATCGCCGCCGACCACCCGCGCGCGTCGGGGCCGAGCTCGACGTGCACGTGGTCGACGTGAGGGTTCTCGCCCGTGTACGGCTCCCACCTGGGGCCGTGCGCCGAGGCGCTCCATTCGTACCGAGACCACAGCACGTATTGCAGCCCGAAGGCTTCCGCGTGCTCGACCAGCCACGACGCGAGCGCGTCGCCTGTCGCGACGCGGCCGGCGCCCGCGCGCAGCATGAGGTCGACCGCGATTCCGTCGCGGTGGGGGTCGTGCGAGGCGTTGCCCCTCCGCGCGGCGTCGCGCTCGATGCCGCCCGACTCGACGCCCGGCCACGCGTGAACGATCGCCGTGCGGAACGCCACGAGCGCAGGCGACGGCGCGCGCTGCTCGCCGGGGGCCGTCTCGCGCGCCGCGAGGTAGCGCACCCGCGCGCGCTCGCCCGCCGCGCGCGTCGACGCCGAGGGGCTCCAGACGTGTTCACTCATCGCCGAACACCGAGAGGGAACGGTCAGCGGATCACGCGGCGAGCGCGGCGCCGTCGAAGCACGACACCCACGCGGCGCCGTCGTAGACCGCGAGCACGCCGGTTCCCGCGCCCACGCCCTGGCCGGGCTTGCGCCCGTTGGTCGCGAACGCGAGCATGCCCGCCACGGGGCCGGCGATGGCCGTCACGTCCGCCACCATGCCGTTGACGACCACGGCGCCCGCGTTGAACGTCTGGCGCTGCGTCCACGTCTGCGCTTCTTCGAGCAGCGGCACCGTGCCGGAGGCGTCGGGGAAGTCGAAGACGCGGTCGGCGGTGAAGGCGCCGCCGAGCTCCCCGGTCCAGGCGAGGAGGCTCGAGTTGCGCCACCGGACGGTGCCCGTCACGAGCAGCGAGGCCACCGTGCCCACGGTGTTGAAGAGCGAGAGAACCGTCTCGCCCGCCGCGTCCATCTGCACCTGAAGGCCCGCGGCGTTGATGATCTTCCGCGCGAGCCACAGGTCGCGCCAGCGGAAGCCCTGCGACCCGAGGTCCGAGGCGTTGTCGGCCGAGGGCGTGGTCGACGAGGCCGCGTCCTCCCACCCGAGCACGCCCGCGCCGTTGTAGCGAGCCTCGCGCACGATGCCCGGCGCGTAGAACCGATCGCCGGGGCGCATGCGCCCGATCGCGGGGAGGTCGCCGATCGCGTCGCCGCGCCAGAGACGAGCGAGAACCTTGAAGATGCCCATCGCTGCCTCCTTCACGCCACCTTGAAGCGCTTCCAGCCCGAGGGGGCGCCCGCGTCACCGAGGCGTTCGAAGATCTCGTCGCGCGAGTTCTCGAGGCCCACGATGCGCCGCTCGTGCTTGTCGCTCTCTTCGGCCAGCGCCATCAGGGCCCGGTCCTGTCCCTTCTGGTGCGCCTCGACCTTCGAGAGCCGCGAGTAGATCGGCCCGAGCCCGCCGCCGCCCTTCTTCGCGGTCGACTTCTTCGGCGCGGACTTCTTCGAGCCCGACTTCTTCGCCGCGGACTTCTTCGGCTTGAACTGCCCCTTCGCGTTGCGCTTCGGGGTCTTCTTCGTCGACGCCATGACACCACCTCCGCCACACAGCCGCCCGCGACGTGCGGGCGCGATCAGCCCATCACCACCAGCGCCATCGCCGCGAGCGCGAGCAGCGCCGCCAGCGCCGCCGCGCCACCCACGGGAGGCGACGCCCCGCACCAGCCCTGCACCGTCCCGTGGATGCTGCGGTACTCGTTGAGCCCCGCGGTGCTCCACGGGTGCCACCCCGCGTGCATGAGCTTGTCGTACCACTGCACCGGGTCGCCCCCGCCCACGAGGAAGGCCCACGCGTCCGCGTAGATCCCGTTCGGGTGACGCTCCGTCTTCGGCCCGCTCGACGCGAGGCGCACCGCGTCCGCGACGCCCGCGGCGAGCGAGTCATACGCGCGGTAGGGCCTCGGCTCCGAGTCGTCGCCGCCGTGGAGCATGTGCGCCTTCGGCCAGCCCCGCGTCCATCGGATGTTGCCGAGGCTCCAGTTCCATTCGGCCTTGCCCCAGCCGCATTCGCGCGCGTAGTGGGCCACGAGCGCGAGCGCGACGCGCCACGCGGTCGCGAGGTCGAGCCCGCGCGCGAGCAGCTCCTGCACCGCCGCGGCGTGGCGCGAGACCGTCCAGCGGCGGCGCATCTCCGTCGTCTCGCGTTCGCGCGACCAGCCCTCGGGCCGCCCCGTGCGGTGCGCCTCGACCACCTGGTAGCCGCCCGCCCGCTCCGCCTCGTTCAGCCCCGACCGGGGGTAGTTCTCGCCCGCCACGACACCACCTCACGCCCTCACGAGAGTTCGCCCGCCGTCACCGAGGGGGCGCCTTCGCCCGCGCCCGGCGCCACCATCCACCGGAGCCAGAGCCTCACCGCGCCGCCCGCCGTCGAGCGCGCCCAGAGCTCGAAGCCCTCGTAGAGGCGCCCATTCAGGTGCACGAGCGAGCCGCGCGCCGACCACCCGCCGGGCCACGCCACCACGGTTCCCGAGGCGCCCGTGATGGCCTCCGAGAAGCGCCCGAAGGTGCCCCGGATCTCCCACTCCACGTCAGGGGGCGCCGCGAGGCCCGCCCCGCCATCCTCCGCCGTGGTGATGTAGAGCGAGCACGCCCCGATCACGCCGCCGCCCTTGAAGCTCACGCCTTCGACGGGCGCGCGCTCCGCGGAGACCGCGACGAGCCGCGCCTCGTGGCACTGCGCCACCGAGCCGAGCGGGTCGCGCTCCGCCCGGAGGCGGAGGTGATCGGGGAGCGCGTCGCCCACGGGTCAGCCCCCGCGCTTGATCTGGCGCAGCACGTCGGCGATGTCGCCGAGGGTCTGGTCCATGCGATCCATGCGCGCGTGGACCTGGCGCATGGCCGCGCGGTCCGACGGCAGCACGTCGGGGGCGCTCTCCGCCGAGCCGCGCGCGACGTAGCCGAGCAGCTCCGCGCGCACGGGCACGACCGTGTCGGCGTCGGCGGCGGTGCCGCGCACGCCGAGGATGATCGAGCGGCCCGTGGGGATCGCCAGCACCACGCGCAGCCGCGCCGAGGTCGACTTCGCGCCGCCCTTGAGCACCGCGCGGAAGGGGATCACGGCGCCCGCGAGCGGCGAGCCGATCTGCGAGAACGTGTCGCTCGAGGCCGCGCCCGACTGCGACGGGTACATCGCCACGACGCCGAGCTTGTAGGGCTGCTGGCCCTCGCCGTGCTCGACCGACGCGGCCACGTCGTCCATCAGCCGGCGCTGCATCTCGGCGCGGTAGCCGTCCATCCACTCGCGCGACTCGCGCGCGGCGCCCGTGGCGTCGCGGATGAAGGGGGCGCCGAAGGTCAGGTGCAGCGCGAGCGCGCGGAAGTGCTCGCCCGCGCCCGTCACCAGCGCGCCCTCGCTGTACGCGTCGGTGTCGGCGTCGGTGAGGTTGCCGTCGACCTGCGCGTCGGAGCCCGACTCGCCCACGCCCTTGGAGAAGAGCCGGAGCGTCTGCGCCGCCGCGGTGAGGATGCCCGCGGCGTTCGTGAAGCGGAAGTGCCCCACCGAAAAGCGCCGCGTCTGGAGTACGTCGCTCTGCGCGATGCGGTCGGAGTCGCACGCGCCACACTCGCGCGTGATGCTGTCGCTCTTCTGGCCCTCGAACTCGAACGGGAAGTCCTTCGTCTTCTCGTCCATCAGCTTCTGGTCTTCGCTCATCACCCACCGTCCCCGTTGAAGCCGCGTCAGCGGCACCTTCGAACCCTCGTGAACCCTTCACCGAAGGGCGCTACGCCCGTCAGGCGTAGGCCCTCGACCGCTGCTCGTTGAACGCCGACCCGCGCCGCCCGCCGTTGAGGCCGCTCGTGGGCGGGTTGTTGCTCTGCGACGGGCCGCCCGGGTTGTTGCCGTTCGCACCCGCGTTGTTGCTGTTGGCGTTGCTGTTGGCGCCCGAGCCCTCGCGCAGCTTCGCGACCGCCTGGTAGACGGCGAGCTCGTCGGCCACGCGCACCGCCAGCGCCGCGCCGCCGCCCACCGCCGCCGCGTCGCGGATGTGCTCGGGCGCCCCGCCGACGTGCAGCGCGCCCGTCACCGCCGCCGTCGTGGCGACCTGCGCGCCGATCTTGAGCGGCGCCGAGCCGGGCACCATCTGGCCGACGAGGTGAACCCCCGTGGCGGAGGCCGCGCCCGTGAGCAGCCCCCCGAGAAACTTCATCGCGTCGAACATCACGCACCCCTTCCCTGCGCCGGGGGCGTCGGCCCTCGCGGCGGCTGCACTTGCGGAGGCAGCGCCCCCGCGGACACCTGCGGCTGCGTCGGCTTGCGCAGCTTCTTGACCGCCCACGCGACGAGGCCCGCGAGGCCCGCCGCCGCCGCCGCGCCCGCGCCGACCTTGAGCGCATCGCCGCCGTGCTCGGACCACCACGAGGCGCCGCGCCCGCCCACCGAGCCCGACGGGGGAGCGCCGTTCGCGGCCGGGGCCGGGTTGAGCGCCGTCTCGGCGGGGCTCGCGGGGGGCATGGTGCCCGTGTCGCGAAACACCTTGAGGCGCTCGACGTAGAGCTTGACCGCGGTCGCCGCCTGCTCCGCGAAGCGGTGCGTCTCCTGCGTCTCGCGGATGTAGTCCCCCGCCACGCCGCGCACGATGTAGGCGCCCGCCGCGATGCCTGCGAGCGCGATCACGCCCACGAGCACCAGGTTCCCGGTCGTGCCGCGGCCGGTGCCCTGCTGGGGGTTGCGCTGGCCCTCGCCCGCGAGGCGGTCGAGCACCCACGCGAGCGCGCCGTAGAGGTTGCGCCGTTCACGGTCGGTGTCGCGCACCCACGCGGGCAGGCTCGACGGCGCCGCGCCGCCCGAGGGCCACCACGACGGCACCGGCAGCGCGCCGAGCAGGGGCACGTCGTGCCCGCGGAGCTGCGGATCCTCGCCGCGGTAGGTCATCACGGGGAGGTTGAGCTCCCCGAGCGACACGCCCGTGGCCTGAGCCGCGTTCGCGACGCGCGGCAGCACCGTCTGCGGGTCGGCGAGAGCGTCCATGAGGGCCGCGATCGTCGCGACGGCGCCGTTGCGCTGCGCGACCGTCACCGTGTCGAGCCCTTCCTTCGCCGCCGCGAACCACCGGCGCCCGGCTTCGAGGTCGACCGATCCGAAACGCACACCCATCACGCACCACCCTTCAGGGCCGCGAGCACCTTCGACGAGGCGCGCGGCGGAGTCTTGTCGCGCGGCGTGCGCGCCGGGGGCGCGTCGGGCCGCGGGAGGCCGCTCTTCGACGGCAGCGGCGGGAACGCCGGCCGGTCGAGCGGGTTGCGGCCCTGCGAGACCCGCACCGCGGCGACGCCCAGGCCCACGAGCACCGCGCCCACGAGCAGCACCTTTCCGCCCGTCATCGCGGCTTCGGCGATGGCCGACGAGCTCGACGAGTTCGACGACGAGCGCCCGCCCGACGACGAGCCCGAGCCGCCCGAACCGCCGCCCGACGAGCCACCGGAGGAGCCGCCGCCCGACGAGCCGCCGCCGAAGATCGCCGGACCGCCCCCGCCCTGCGAGCCCGACGCGTGCAGCTCCGACGAGCGCACGCCCGAGGGGCCATCAGGGATCGCATCGCCCACGTGCGGCGCCACGATGCGCCCGTTGGGAAACCAGATGCGCGTCCCCGGCGCGCCGTCGCGCCCGCCGTGATCCTCGGAGATCCACCACGCCATCGCGCGCAGCGTCTCCTTGGTCATCTGCGTCTCGGAGACCTGGCTCACGTCGTGCGCCGCCACCAGCATGGCGTTGCGGAACGCGCGGAGGAACTCGACGGTCATGCGCGTCGGCGCGGGCACGCGGAGGTACGAGGCGACCTGCGAGAAGAAGTAGCGGCCCGACGTGCGGTAGGCGTACGCGCGCCCGCCCTTCACCAGCACCCACACCGCGTCATCCGCGGGCGTCATCCACGAGGCGTTTTCGGCCGGGGGCACGATCCCCCGAGGCAGCGACGCGGCCATCAGCGCACCCCCGGATAGCCGCCCGGATAGCCCGGCGGCGGGTACTGCGGCGGGTACGGCGGGAACGGCGGCGGGGGCTTCGGCTGCATCGCCTTCACGGCGAGCACGAGGAGCCCCGCGACCACCACGCCGCCCGTGACGTACGCCGCGGGCTTCACCCACGAGGGAGTGCTGTCCGTCGGGGAGTTCTGCGGGTTCTGCGAAGTCTTTGAGGGGTCGATGTCGCCGCCGTTGTCGGCCTCCTGCTGCGCGCGAGCGGCGTTCGCGAGGTGCGCGATTTCGAGCATGATCTCGTCGTGACGGCGCGAGGCTTCGGCCTGAAGCTCTGCGACCTGCACGGCGCTCGCGCCCCGCATCTGCTCGACCGCGCGATTGGCGTCGGCGCGGATCTCTTCCATGCGCTCGCGGCTCGCGCGGTCGAGGTGGTTCCCGACCTCGCGCAGGGCGCGATCGGCCGCGGTGCCGATTGCCTCCCACGTTGCCGACGAGTCGCTCTCGTCGCTCTCGTCGCTCTCGTTGCCGCCGC
Source organism: Polyangiales bacterium (assembly GCA_039809605.1). Taxonomy (GTDB): domain Bacteria; phylum Myxococcota_A; class Polyangia; order Polyangiales; genus CAISKJ01. The sequence continues at coordinate 10,150 of JBDHVF010000219.1, forward strand.
GCCTCCGCCACTGGTTCACCGCGTCGAGACGCTCCCGTTGCGTCATCGTCCCCCACCGCGAGCGCGACACGTTCAGGGCGCGCAGCTCTGCGTCGGTCGGGTTGGTGTACGCGCCCGCATCGTCCACGTTCTGAATGTCGCCGAGCCCCGCGGACGTGCGCGACTGCGAGCGCGTGAGCGTCGGCTCGGGCAGGAGCCGCCCCGCCGTGCGCGGCGGCGACGCGAGCGCGCCGCGCGAGAGCGCCGGCGGCCCCGAGCGCCCGAGGCCCGACGACGCCCGCGAC
>JBDHVF010000220.1:0-10418 GCA_039809605.1 Polyangiales bacterium
CCGCGGGGGCCGCGGCGCGCCCGCCCACGCGGCACTGCATCGCGACGGCCGTGAGGGGGCGCGGGCCGCACGCGCACGGCCTGCTGGTGGCCGGTCACCCCGACGCCGGGCGCTTCACCGAGCACCACGCGGCGCGCGTCGAGGCCCTCGGCGCCGCGGCGGCCATCTCGCTCGACAACGCGGCGCTCATCCGCGCGCTCGAGCGCTCGAACCGCGAGCTCGACCAGTTCGCGTACGTGGCCTCGCACGACCTCAAGGCCCCGCTGCGCGCCATCGCCAACCTCGGGCAGTGGATCGAGGAGGACCTCGCCGACGCGCTCACCCCCGCCTCGCGCGAGCACGTCGCGCTCCTGCGGGGCCGCGTGCGGAGGCTCGAGGCGCTGATCGAGGGCGTGCTCGACTACTCGCGCGCGGGCCGCGGCGGCGGCGCCCTCGAGGAGATCGACGTGGCGGCCCTGGTCGCCGAGGTGACCGAGCTGCTCGCGCCCCCCGCGGGCGCGCGCGTGGTGGTCGAGGGCGAGCTCCCGCGCGTGCGGGGGCAGCGCGTGCCCCTGCAGCAGGTGTTCATGAACCTCATCGGCAACGCGCTGAAGTACGCCCGCCGGCCCGACGCCGTGGTGCGCGTGAGCGCGCGCGCCGAGCCCACGCGCTGGCGCTTCGCCGTGGCCGACAACGGGCCGGGCATCGACCCGAGGTTCCAGTCGCGCGTCTGGGGGCTGTTCGCGCGGCTCGAGTCGCGCGACGTGATCGACGGCGCGGGCATCGGCCTCGCCGTGGTGAAGAAGATCGTCGAGGCGCGAGGGGGGGCCGTGGCCCTCGAGTCGACCCCGGGCCACGGCGCCGTGTTCACCTTCACCTGGGCTCGGTGATCCGTGGCGGCTCGCCACGCGCGAGGCGCATCGCCACGAGCCGCACGACGCTCCCTCTTTCGCGCAACGCGCATCACCGCGCGTTCGCGACGTGTTGACGGAAACCCCGCCGCGCGTGTCATGCGGCCACGATCCGTGGCGTCAAGCCGCAGGGGGATGCGGGACTTCGCGACGGTGTGACGGGCACGCCGGGTGCACTTCGCGGAGCGCCATGATGCATCGTGTCGCCGGAGGCAGAGGGCCGCGCGGGGAGTCGCTCTGAGATGGACGAGAGGCACGTCATGAACCCGACGGATCAAGCCAAGGCGGGGGAGGTCGCGGCGGCGCCCCTCCGCAGGGGGAGCGGCGCGTCGCGGATCCTGGTGATCGAGGACGACGAGGACCTGCGCGGGCTCATCGCGAAGATCCTCCGCGAGGACGGCTTCGAGGTGCTCGAGGCCGAGAACGGCCGCATCGGGGTCGACCTGGCGTCGGTGTTCCACCCGGCGCTGATCCTGTGCGACGTACGGATGCCCGAGCTCGACGGCTTTCACGCGCTCGGCGAGGTGCGCCGCACGCCGGGCACCGCGCAGGTGCCCTTCGTGCTCCTGAGCGGCGTGGGGGTCACCACCCAGGACGTGCGCCACGGGATGAACCTCGGCGCCGACGACTACCTCGTGAAGCCCTTCACCCCCGAGGAGCTGCGCGAGACCGTCTACGCGCGCCTGCGCCGCCACGCGCTCGACGAGACGGGCTCGGGCGTCGCGCAGATGGAGACCCTGCCCGGCGGGCCCCCGCAGGACACGGGCGGCGCCACGCTGCTCGACGGGCGCTTCAGGCTCGACCGCCGCGCGAGCGCGGGCGGCATGGGCACCATCTACGAAGGCACCGACCTCGCCGACGGCAGCCACGTCGCCGTCAAGATCGCCTCCGCGCAGGACGACACCCGCAGCGCGCGCCTCGAGCGCGAGGCCCGCGCGCTCCAGGCCCTCGACGACCCGCACATCGTCCCCTTCCGGCACATGGGCCGCACGGCCGACGGGTCGCTCTACCTCGTGATGGAGTGGCTCGAGGGCCGCGACCTGCACCACCAGCTCGCGCGGGGCCTGCTCTCGCTGCACGACACCCTCACCGTGGGCGCGCGCGTCGCCGCCGCGCTCGCGGCCGCGCACCGCCAGGGCATCCTGCACCGCGACGTGAAGCCGTCGAACATCTTCCTGCGCGACGACCAGCCCTCGAAGGCCGTGCTCATCGACTTCGGCCTCGCGTCGATCCCCGACGCGGCGCCCCTCACGCAGGCGGGCATGGTGCTCGGCACGCTCGGCTACATCGCCCCCGAGGCGGTGCTCCGCCACGACGCGAGCGACCCCCGCACCGACGTCTTCTCCCTCGGGTGCGTGCTCTTTCAGTGCCTCACGGGCAGGGTGCCCTTCGCCGCGGCCAACACCCTCGCGGCCATCGCGAGCGTGCTGCTCGACGAGCCGCCGCACCTGCTCACGCTCCAGCCCGACATGCCCGAGGCCCTCGACGCCCTGCTCTTCGAGATGATGTCGCGCTCGCCCGACCAGCGGCCCGCCAACGGCGCCGCGGTGCTCGAGCGCCTCGAGAAGGTCATCGCCACGCGCTGAGCGCCGCGGGGGTCACGTCCCGTCGCCGGGCAGCGTCGCGCCGCCCTCGCTCACGAAGCGCGCGATCTCCTCCCACATGCGCGCCTCCTCGACCTCGGCCGGCAGCACCGAGGGGCGCAGCGACGGGCGCACCGACGGGCGCGACCGCTCGACGCGCGCCGCGACGGGCGGCGCGTCATCCGACGCGGTGGGCCGCTGAAAGAGCGTGCGCATGCGGCCCATCCAGTCCGTCGCCCCGAAGAGCGCCTTGCGGACGTCGTCGATCACCGCGCGCGGATCCGTTCGCATGACTTCCCGTACCTTTCGCCCTGGGGCCGTCGATCCACAGCATGATCGATGCCGCGCTACGAACGCTGTGCGTTCGATGCGCACCGACGCGAGCGAGGCACAGAACTGCCGCACGCGTGGCGGGGATGAGCACCGTTCTCGCGAGGGGAGTTTCGTTCGCCTCGCGGTGGAACACGCCTCGCACCGGGGCCCTGCGTGGGCGTCGCGGCGCCCCGAGGACGGAGGCGCGCGATGCGATGGGAGCAGGGACACCGTAGCGATGACGTGATCGACCTTCGAGGGCGCTCCTCGGGAGGAGGCTTCGGCGGGGTGCGGCTGGGGCTCGGGGGCGTCGTGGTGGTGGCGATCCTGAGCCTGGTGTTTCGACGCAACCTCTTCACGCTGTTCAGCAGCGGGGATGCGGTCGCGCCCACCGCGCCCGCGGCGCCGTACCGGGGCACGCCCGAGGAGGAGCGCGAGGTGCAGTTCGTGTCGTTCGTGCTCGACGACGTGCAGAACACCTGGGCGCGCGTGATGCCCTCGCTCGGCCGCCCCTACGAGCGCGCGCAGCTCGTGCTCTTCACCGACGCGGTGCAGTCGGGCTGCGGCGCGACGGGCTCGGAGGTGGGGCCCTTCTACTGCCCCGCGGATCAGCGCGTGTACCTCGACCTGGGCTTCTTCCGCGAGCTGCGCGCGCGCTTCGCCGCGCCGGGCGACTTCGCGCAGGCGTACGTGATCGCCCACGAGGTCGGCCACCACGTGCAGCGCCTGCTCGGCATCGAGGCGCGCGTGGCCGCCTCGGGCCGCGGCGACCCCTCGTCGCGCAACGCCATGTCGGTGCGCACCGAGCTCCAGGCCGACTGCTTCGCGGGCGTGTGGGCGCACTCGACCGCGCAGCGCAACCTGCTCGAGTCGGGCGACCTCGAAGAGGCCCTCGCCGCCGCCGCCGCCGTCGGCGACGACCGCATCCAGCGCAGCGCCGGCCGCCGCGTCAACCCCGAGACCTGGACCCACGGCTCCGCGCAGCAGCGCGCCGCGTGGTTCCGACAGGGCTGGTCCACGGGCGACCCCAACCGCTGCGACACCTTCGCGCGCGACATGCCGTGACCCATCACCGTCACACCCGCACGGCCACTCGCGGGCAATGTGGCGAGCGGCTACGCCCCAGCGTGGCATTCGGCGACAAGGGCGCCCCGCGCGAACACCACGCGTCTCTCGTCGGTGAATACAGGGCATGTGCGTTGCACACGGCGCTGCGCTCCAAACAACCGCGAAAGGGAGGGTCGTCATGGAGAGAGCTCCCCGTCCGAGCTCCGTCGAGAGCCGCGCGCCGAGCTGGCGCCGCAACCCCAGAGGCTACGTCCGCTCCGACGAGCGGATCTTCGAGGACGTCTGCGAGGCGCTCATCCGCGACCGCGACGTCGACACGAGCATGCTCCGGGTGGCCGTGAAGGACGGCGTGGTGACGTTGCAGGGCCGCGTGTCGAGCCGGCGTGACAAGTACCAGGTCGAGCACCTCGCGGCCTCGGCGCGCGGGGTCAAGGAGGTCGAGAACGACCTCCGCGTGCTGGCCGAGGGCTTCGACGGCGAGCTGCACCCCGAGCTGCAGCGGGGGGTCTTCCGCGAGCTCATCCGGGAGCACCGCGCGGTCTCGTCGCTCCTCGACCAGCTCGTGGCGGGCCGGCGGGAGGCGCCCGCGGCGCGCCTCGAGCTCTTCGCGACGCTCGCCCGCGAGCTGCTCTCGCACGCCCACGCCGAGCAGGAGGTGCTCTACGCCTCGCTCGAGCCGCACATGGCCCCCGAGGTGCTCAGGGCGCGCGAGGAGCACGCCCTCGTCGAGCACCTGATCGACAGCGTCGACGCGCGCGGCGCCGTCGACGACACGTGGCAGGCCAGGGTCGAGGTGCTCCGCTCGCTCTTCGAACACCACGTACGCGGCGAGGAGGGGCGGCTCATGCTCGACGCCCTGCGCTTCATCGACCCGCCGAAGGCCGACGCGCTCGCGACGCGCTACACGGCCGTGAGGGAGCAGCGCCGCGCGCAGGTCGAGGAGGCGCGCGCGCGCCCGCACCCGCGCCCCGTCGGGAGGGCCTCGTCCGCCGGGGCGGAGCCCAGGGTCCACGCTACGTCCGAGGGCGGCCGCGCCGCCCGCAAGTGATGCCTCGTTCACCCCGAGAGGAGAGATGACCCCATGAGCCACGACCGCAACGACAACCGCTTCCGCTCCGAGGGGCGCCAGGGCTACGGCGAGGGAGAGCGCCGCTGGCGCGACGAAGACCGCTACGAGGCGCGCGACGACAGCCGCGGCCCGCGCGAGCGCGACTGGCGCTCGGGCGAGCAGGGCTCCTGGCGCGGCGACGAGGGCGGCCTCCCGCGCGGCTACTCGCAGGGGCGCGGCAGCAACCTCGGCTCGTACGAGGACCGCGGCTACGCCTCGCAGGGCCGCGGCACCTACGACTACAACGAAGACCGCGGCTCGGTGCAGATGAGCCGCGACCCGGGCGCCTGGGAGGACCGCTACCCCCAGGGCCGCGAGTGGATGAACGAGGGGCGCGGCATGATGCAGGGCCGCGGCTACGAGGACCGCGGCTACGAGGACCGCGGCTACGTGGGCGCGACGCGGGGCAACCGCGGCTACGACGACCGGAGCTTCGGCCAGCGGGGCTACGGCATGGGCACCTACGGCCAGAGCGGCTACCAGGGCGGCGGCAGCGCGCAGGGCGGCTACGCGCAGGGCCGCGGCTACGAGGACCGCAACGCGATGCCCGGCCGCGGCTACGAGGGCCGCGACTACGGCTCGCAGGGCTACGGCGGCACCTACGGCCGCGACCAGGGCTCGTGGGCGCAGACCCGCGGGCAGGCGATGGAGGACCGCGGGTCGTACCCCATGGGCGTCTTCGGCCGCCCCCCCGGCGAGCAGCAGGGCTCGTGGGGCGGGATGCAGGGCAACTACGGGATGCACGCGGGGCAGCAGGGCTCGTGGGGCGCGCAGAGCGGCTACGGGCAGGGGCAGCAGCGCGGGGGCATGTACGGCCGCGGGCCGCTCAACTACACCCGCTCGGACCAGCGCATCTACGAGGACGTGTGCGACGCCCTCTCGGACGACGAGCACGTCGACGCGTCGCAGGTCGAGGTGAAGGTCGAGAAGGGCGAGGTCACGCTCACCGGCTCGGTGCAGCAGCGCGACATCAAGCGCCGCATCGAGGACGTGGTCGAGCGCGTCTCGGGCGTCAAGGAGATCAACAACCAGATCAAGGTCCAGCGCCAGGGGCAGCAGGCCTCGACGAGCGAGCCGCAGCAGCGCACGCTGTCGCAGGGCTCTACGGGCAGCACCACGGGCAGCACCACGGGCGGCACCTCGGGCGGCACCTCGGGGAGCCTCGGCAGCGACGGCACCTTCGGCGACCGCCGCTCGCGGAGCTGACACACGCGCACCGCGTCGCGTGGCGCGCGTATCATCGCGCGCCATGCACACCCGCCCCCTCACGCTCACGCTCACGCTCGCGCTCACTGCGACCGCGCCTGCGGCCTTCGCGCAGACCACGCGGCTCACCACCACCGGCGCGCCCACGGGCGCCACGCTGCGCGTCGACGCGCGCCCGTCGCCCGACCCCGCGACCGCCGACGTGACGGGCGGCGGCGCGGTGGAGCACCCCGGCTGCGGGGGCTTCGTCGCCGCGCGGCCGCAGGTGGTGCTCACGGTCACCGCCGAGGCGCCGTGGCTGCGCGTGTACGCGGCGTCCGAGCGCGACACGTCCATCGCGATCCTCGGCCCGAACGGGCAGTGGCGCTGCGCCGACGACACGTACGGCGTCAACCCGTCGGTCGACGGGCGCTTTCGCCGCGGCACGTACCGCGTGTGGGTGGGCACCCCGGCGCGGGGAGACACCGCGAGCGCGACGGTGACCGTCACCGCGCAGCGCGCGCAGCGTCCGTCGGAGGCGCCCGTGGCCATCACCAGCGCGCCCGCGGGCGGCGCGTACGACCCGTCGCGAGACCCCGTGCGCGCCGCCACGGGGCTCGCGCAGCAGGTGCTCGGGGGCTTCGGCAACGCGCCGTCGAGCCCGCTCGACGCCGTGCTGCGCCAGCAGGACGCGGGCGTGGTGAACCTCTCGCCCGCACAGCTCGCGCAGCTCTCCGACCTCGCGCGCGCGGGGCTCGACGCGCAGCAGCTCCAGTCGGTGGCGGGCGCGCTCACGGGCGCGCGGGGCGCGCAGCCCACGCTCACGCCCGCGCAGCTCACGCAGCTCGCCGACCTCGCGCGCAGCGGGGCAAGCCCCGAGCGGCTCCAGTCGACGGTGGGCACGATGCTGCGGGGCGTGGGCACCGCGCGCTGAGCGCCGCGGAGCGCTCCGCGCGGCGTGACGCTTGCGAGCGCAGCGCCGCATGCCCAGCTCCCCTCCCCGCTACGCACGCTCGCAGGCGCTCTACCGCCGCGCGAAGGAGATCATCCCCGGCGGCATCCACCTCTCGGGCCGCCCGCTGCTCGACCCCGCGTCGTCGCCCATGTACTTCGAGCGCGGCCGCGGGTGCCGCGTGTGGGACGCCGACGGGCGAGAGTACATCGACCTCTTCATGGCCTTCGGGCCGTTCCTCCTCGGGTACGCGCACCCCGAGGTCGACGCCGCCGCGCACGCGCAGGGCGCGCGGGGCGCGCTGCTCTCGATGAACCACCCGCTGCACCTGACCTTCATCGAAGCCCTGCTCGCGCGCTTCCCCGGCGCGGAGATGGGGGCGTTCTTTCGCACGGGCTCGGAGGCCACGAGCGCCGCGATGCGCATCGCGCGGAGGGCCACCGGGCGCAGGGCCGTCGCGCGCTGCGGCTACCACGGGTGGCACGACTGGTGTCTGCCGCTCGAGCCCTGGGTGCCCGAGGGGCTCGACCGTCAGGTGCTGGAGTTCCGCGCCGCGGACCCGTCGTCCCTCGAGGCGCTCTTCGCCGAGCGGCCCGGCGAGATCGCCGCGGTGATCGTCGCGCCCGAGATGGTGATCCCCACCGACGCCGCGGTCTTCGAACGCCTGGCCGCCATCACCCGCGCACACGGCGCGGTGTTCGTGATGGACGAGGTGAAGACCGCGTTCCGCACGCCCCCCGGATCGGTGCAGCGTCGCGTGGGCGTGGTGCCCGACCTCACCACCGTGAGCAAGGCCCTCGGCAACGGCTGGCCCGTGGCCGCGGTGATCGGGCGCCGCGACGTGATGGAGTGCGCCGCGGGCATGCACCTCTCCGCCACCTACCACGGCGACACGGCCTCGATGGCCGCCGCGCTCACCACGCTCTCGATCATCGACCGCGACCGCGCGGCCGAGCACGCCTGGCACCTCGGCGCGCGGCTCATCGAAGACCTCGACACCATCGCGCGGGCGCACGAGCTCCCGGCGCAGTCCTACGGCGAACCGCTGCCGCCGATGCCCTTCTTTCGCTTCACCCACCCCGACCCCGACGCGTCCGCGCGCATGAGCGCGACCTTCTACGAGCGCGTCTACGAGCGCGGCGTGCTCCTGCACCCGAGGCACATCTGGTTCACCAGCCTCGCGCACACCGACGAGGACATCGACCGGGTGCTCGACGCGTGCGACGACGCGATGTCCCTCGTGCGCAAGCGGCACCCCGACCTGCGCGGGCGCTGACCCCCGTCGCGCACGAGACGCGCCGCCCTTCGTGGCACTTGCCACGTGCCGCTCCGCCCCAACACTACCCTCATGCGCTGGGGGGAGCTGCCGATCATGGCGCTGCTCATCGCCGCGTGCAGCCACGTGACGTTCGAGCGGCCCGATGTGCCCGCCGCCCTCGACGCACGAGGAGCCCTCGGCGCGCTCGTCGCGTTGGACGCAGGCAACGCGCTCGACGCGAGCGACGCGAGCGACGCGAGCGACGTGACCGACGTGAGCGACGTGAGCGACGTGAGCGACGTGAGCGACGTGACCGACGTGAGCGACGCGCCCGACGTGAGCGACGTGTTCGAGATCACGGGCGTCGGCGACGCCGACGACGCGAGCGACGCCAAAGACGAGAGCGACGCGCTCGACGCGCTCGACGTGACCGACGCGGACGACGCGCTCGACGTGACTGACGTGAGCGACGTGAGCGACGTGGGCGATGTGAGCGACGTGGGCGTCGATGCTCCCTCGCTGGTGGCGAGCGGCGCGTACGCCCGCCGCGACGCGCCGTGGTATCGCGACGTGTCGGCGGCGCCGGTCGACGGCGAGTCCGCGGCCGTCATCGCGTGGCTCGACTCCGAGGGATGGGGGCGGCGGCGCTTCGAGATCGACGCGACCTTCGAGGTGCTCGAGGCGTCGCCGGGCGTGCCGATGCGTGCGTTCACGCCCACGAGTGACTTCTACGCGCCCGACTGCGACGCGGTGCCGGTGCCCGTGCCGCCGGGCGGCGCGCTCGAAGGAGAGACGGGCTACCGGTGCGAGCGCGACGGCGACTGCCACCTGCTCGTGGTGCACCGCGCCGCCGATCGCATCTACGAGATGTGGCGCGCGAACATCACCCCCGCGGGCTTCTCGGGCGGCTGCCTCGCCGTGTGGAGGATGTCTCGCGCGTACCCGCCGAGCGGCCGCGGAGAGCAGTGCACCAGCGCCGACGCCGCGGGCCTGCCCATCACCCCGCTGCTCTTCTCGGCCGACGAGGTCGCCGCGGGGCGCATCGAGCACGCGATCCGGTTCGTGCTCCCCAACGGGCGCATCCGCGCGCGGGCCTACGTGCGCCCCGCCACGCACTCGACCCAGTACACCACCGGGCCGCCCGCGGCGCCCCCCTACGGCGCGCGCCTGAGGCTCCGCGCGAGCTTTCCCCTCGCGTCGCTCCCCAACGAGGGGGCGCGCGTGGTGGCGCGGGCGCTACAGCGCTACGGGATGATCCTCGCCGACGCGGGCGAGCTCACCCTCACCGCGCGCAGCGACCGCTCGACGCACGCGCGGTGGGAGGGGCTGCTCGCCGTGGGCGACCTCGCCGCGCTCCGCCCGCGCGACTTCGAGATGATCGAGGCGGGGCCTCGCATGCGCTTCGTGGGCGAGTGCGTGCGCAACCCCGAGTAGGTCTCGATCGGGGCGTTGACATCGCCCCTCGCCCTCCCAAGGTTCGCCGCCGTCGTCGCCGGGGGCGGCGGCGCCAGGAGGGGCCCCATGAGATTCATGGTCACGGTTCGCATGCCGACCGACGTGAGCAACGCGCTGCCGAAGACCCCGGCGAACATCGAGCGGATGCAGGAGATCCTCACGAGCCAGAAGGCCGAGAACCCGCACTTCGGCGCGCTCGACGGACAGCGCGGCTGCGTCTACTTCGTCGACATCAGCGACGCCTCGAAGCTGCCCTCGATCGCCGAGCCCTGGTGGCTGCTCACCCAGGCGAACGTCACCGTCACGCCGATGATGAACGCGCAGGAGTTCGCGAAGGCGGGCGCCGACATCGTCACGGCGGCGAAGCGCTACGGGACGTAGCGGGTGTGTTTCCGATCGTGCGCAGGCGTCCTGGTCGTCCGAGCGCGTGGTCGTCGCCGCCCGGGGTACGCCGGAGTCCATGGGCTCGTTGGTGAGGCTGACCCCGGGCTACCGAACGTGGTCGCCGCGCCTTCGCGCGGCTGCACGTTGCTCTGACTCGTGTTTGGCTCTTGCGCGCGCCGTGAAACTACGCTGTCCGCGAGGGTAGACGGGCGCGGAGCTCCTG
>JBDHVF010000221.1:0-10417 GCA_039809605.1 Polyangiales bacterium
CGCCCCGGCGCCCCGGCACCGCCACGAGCACGCCCCGCAGGTGCTCGCCCTCGGCGCGCAGGTCGAAGGGCTCGTCGGCCCGGTGCGCGCGCGCGGGGCGGGCGGGGGGCGGGTGGCGCCACGTCGGCGTCGCGGCGCGCACGGCGCCGTCGGGCGCGTAGATCACGCCGTACTTGGTGAGCGGGCCGACGTCGTTGGCCGCGGGCCCGGGGCGGTCGCTGATCGTGAGGTGGTCGCCGCCGGCCGCGGCGATCTCACGCGCCTCCTCGTGGGCCTCGCGCACCAGGGCCTCGTCGAGCTGGCGCTCCTGATCGCGGTTGACCGTGAGCGAGACGGCGAAGAACGCGCCCCCCAGCGTGAGCACCGTGAGCGCCATCACGGCGCCGACCATGCGCCCCTGGAGCGTCACGGGGCCGCGCCCTCGCGCCTCGAGCGCAGGCGGTAGCCCTGCCCGCGCACCGTCTCGATGCGCCACGCGTCGTCGCCGAACTTGTCGCGCAGGCGGCTCACGTGCACCTCCACGAGGTTCGAGCCCGGGTCGAAGCGCGCCTCCCAGACCTGCGAGAGCAGCTCGCTGCGCGTGACCACCTGGTCGGCGCGCTGCGCCAGCAGGGCCAGGAGCATGAACTCCCGCGTCGTGAGCTCGACGGGCCGCCCGTGCAGCGACACCGTGCGCGCCACGCGGTCGACCTCGAGGCCCTCGATCGAGATCCGCGCCAGCGTCGCCCGCGCCCGCCGCTGGAGCGCGCGCACGCGGGCGACGAACTCCTCGACGTGAAAGGGCTTGACCAGGTAGTCGTCGGCGCCCGCCTCGAGCCCGAGCACGCGCTCGGCCACCTCGCCGCGCGCCGTGAGCATGAGCACGGGCACGGCGAGCCCCTGGCGCCGCAGCGCGCGGCACACGCTCAGCCCGTCGCCCTCGGGGAGCATCCAGTCGAGCACCACCAGGTCGTACGCGATCGCCGCGGCCTGCCGCTCGGCGTCGAAGCCCGAGGCGCACGCGTCGACCACGTAGCCCTCCTCCTGGAGCACGCGCGAGAGGAGCCGCGCCACCTTTCGATCGTCCTCGACCACCAGAGCCTTCATGCGAACCTCGGGATGTGCCCCTCGGGGCGGGCGCCCCTCGTCACGGCATGATGAGCCCGGTCGCGCGCTCGAGCTCGGCCTCGGCGTCGGCGAAGGTGCGCTCGAGGGCGAGCTCCTGCGCCCGGGCATCCCACATCGTGCGGTAGGCGTCGAGCAGGTCGGAGATGCCGAAGTTGCCGCCCAGGACGTAGGTCACGTCGGCGCGTCGCAGCAGCGCCTCGGCCGCCGGCCTGCCCGTGCGCCGGAACGTGTCGAGCGCCGCGCGGGCCGCCTCGCGCGCCCGCCACGCGCCCTCGACCTCGAAGCGGATGCGCGTCGACAGCGCCTCCGAGAGGGCCTGCTGCGCGCCCGCGTCGGTGCGCGCGCGGCCGATGAGGCCCTGGTTGCGGTCGAAGGTCGGCAGCGAGAGCGACACGCCGCCGAGCACCGACACGCTGAACTGCTCGTGCGACACGTACCCGCCGAGCCACACGCTGGGCGCGGGCGCCACCTCGCGCTCGTAGCGCGTGGCGAGGGCGCGGGCGACGCGCACGCCGCGGCGCGCGAGCTCGAGGTCGGGGCGCCTCGCGAGCGCGAGCGCCGTGAGGGCGGCGAGGTCCTCGGGGCCGCGGAAGGGCGCGAGCCCCTCGCGGGTGATGGGCGCGGCGCGCAGCGTCTCGTCGGCGATGACCGCGAGGATGCGCGACTCGGCCTCGGCGCGCGTGGCGAGCGCGTCGTCGAGCCCGGCGCGCAGCGTCGCGACGGCGGTGGCGACCCGCAGGGCGTCGTACTCCGAGTTCGAGCCCGCCGCCACGCGCCGCTCGACGACGTGCGCGACGCGCCCGAGCTCGTCGAGGTTGCGCTGCGTGAGCGTGACCCTCGCGTCGGCGAAGGCCCGCTCGACGAGCGCGCGTTGCAGGTCCGACGCGCGCTCCCAGAGCGCGGCCAGCGCGCCGACCTCGGACGCGCGCAGCGCGGCCTCCGCGGCGGCCCTGCGACCTGCGAGCTGCCCGAACACGGGCAGCGTGAAGCTCACCTGCGCGCCGTAGTTGGCCTGCCCGTCGGGCGGCGTCCCCGTCGCGGTGACCAGGGTGTTGAACTGGAGCTGTGGGTTGGGCCAGAGCCCCGCGGTCACCACGTCGAAGCGGGCGCTCCCGACCTGCGCGCGGATGGACGCGACCTCGCGGCTCCGGTCGACCCACCGCGCGAACAGGTCGTGCTCGGTGAGCGTGGCGGCGGGCGTGACGGTCTGCGCGCGCGCCGCCGGCGCGTTCAGCGCGAGGGCGAGCGCGCAGAGCGTCTCGAGAAGGGCGGGGCGAAGCATCGGTGGGGTTGTGCCCGAGCGCACCGCCCCGAGACCTTACGAGCACATTAAGAATGCGAAAGCTTCACGCCCCGATCGCGGGCGCGCCGCGGCGTGGCGGGCGCGCGCGGCGGCTTGCGCAAACGTAATCTGACCGTAAGGCCCCCGCGGGGCGCGAGGACGCATAGTGGCCGCGAGATGAGTCGTTCGACCGCGAACCTTCCCGTCATGCTCCTTCGCGCGCTCCTCGCGCTGGCGCTCGTCGGGTGCCGCCCCGAGAGCGCCGACGCGCGGGAGCCGCCGCCCGCCCCGCCCTACGAGCTCGCCGACGGCGGCGTGCTCCGCGTGCGCCGCGACCTGCTCGCCCCGATGCGCTTCGCGCGCGCCGAGCGCACCGAGCTGCGCGCGTCGCTCCAGGGCTTCGGCCGCGTGGCGTTCGCGCCCGGCGCCTCGTACGCGGTGCGCAGCGCCTTCGCGGCCTACGTCGAGCGCGTGCTGGTGAACGTCGGCCAGCCCGTCGGGCGCGGCGCCGCGCTCGCCGTGCTGCGCTCGCCCGAGGTCGCGCGACTGCGCGGCGAGCTCCGGCGGCTGCGGTCGGACCTCACGGCCGCGCACGACGACGCCGAGCGCCTCGCGCGCATCGTGCCCGAGGGCGCCGCGTCGGAGCGCGAGCTGGTGGCCGCGAGGGCCCGCGTCTCCGCGCTCCAGGCGGAGCTCGCGGGGGTGACCGGGGCGCTCTCCGCGGTCGACGCGACGTCGGGCCAGGGCGACGCGTTCACGCTGCGCGCGTCGGCGCCCGGGCAGGTCATCGCGCGCTACGTCGACCCGGGCGAGCGCGTCGACCCCGCGGGCGAGGAGCCCGCGTTCCTCGTGGGCGACCCCTCCGCGGTGGTGGTGAGGGCGTCGTTCCCCGAGCGCGAAGCGCCGCTGCTCGCCGCGGGGACGCCCTGCACCTTCGTCGTCTCGGCGCTGGGCGCAGATCGTTACGAAGGCGAGGTCTCGCAGGTCGTGCAGGCCGTCGACCCGAGCACGCACACCGCCGCCGCGATCTGCCGCCCGCGCGCGGTCGACCCCAGGCTCCGCGCGGAGATGGTCGCGCGCGTCGAGGTCGAGGCGCGCGGCGCGCCCGCGGTGCTCGTGCCGAGGGGGGCCGTGCTCCTCCGCCGCGACGAGCGCGTGGTGTTCGTGCGCCGCGGCCCCGACGCGCTCGAGCGCCGCGCCGTCGAGGCCGGCGCGCAGTTCGGCGACCGCGTGCAGGTGCTCCGCGGGCTCGAGGCGGGCGAAGAGGTGGTGGCCGACAACGCCGTGCTCCTCGACGGCGAGCTCGACCAGATGCTCTGAGGCGCGCCATGTTCCAGACGCTCGCACGCTTCGCGGTGCGGCGCCGGGCCCTGGTGCTCGTCGCCGCCCTCGCCTTCGCCCTCGCCGGATGGAACGCGTTCCGGCGCCTCCCCATCGAGGCCTTTCCCGACGTGACCGACCCGATGGTCGAGGTCGTCGGGCTCTACCCGGGCCAGGCCGCCGAGGAGGTCGAGAAGCGCGTCACCCTCGAGCTCGAGCGCGTGCTCGCGGGCACGCCGAGGCTCATCGACCTGCGCTCGGTCTCGGTCTTCGGCCTCTCGCTCGTCACCCTCACCTTCGAAGAGGGCACGCCCGACTTCGAGCTCCGCACCCACGTGGCCGAGCGCCTGCGCGACGCCGAGCTGCCCGACGGCGCCGAGACCCTCATGGGCCCGCAGGCCACGCCCGTCGGTCAGATCTACCGCTACACCCTGCGAGGCCCCAGGGCCCTGCGCGAGCTGCGGGCGATTCAGGACTTCGTCGTCGAGCGCCGCCTGCGCGCGGTGCCGGGCGTCGCCGAGGTCGTCACCTTCGGCGGCTTTCAACGACAGTATCAGGTGCGCATCGACCCCGCGCGCCTCGCCGCCGCCGGGCTCACCGCCGCCGACGTGTGGCGCGCCGTCTCCCGCGCCAACGCCAACGCGGGCGGCGGGTACGTGGGCGCCGGCTCGCAGGAGTTCGTCGTGCGCGGCCTCGGCGCGGCGCAGTCGGCGGCCGACCTGGGCGAGGCCGTGGTGAAGGAGTCGCGCGGCGTGCCCGTGCGCGTGCGCGACGTGGCCGACCTCGTCGAGGGCTCGACGCCCCGCCGCGGCGCCGTCGGGCGCGGGCGCGACGACGAGGTCGTCGAGGGCATCGTGCTGCTGCGCCGCGGCGAGAACCCGAGCGTGGTGCTCGAGGCGCTCGACGCCCGCGTGCGCCAGCTCAACGCCGACGTGCTGCCGCGCGGGGTGCGCATCGACACGTTCTACGACCGCCGCT
The DNA here is from genome assembly GCA_039809605.1 of Polyangiales bacterium. GTDB lineage: Bacteria > Myxococcota_A > Polyangia > Polyangiales > CAISKJ01. Next base: position 4,688 of record JBDHVF010000221.1, read on the forward strand.
CGCTCGTGTCGGCCACCCTCTCGACGGTGGCGCGCAACATGGCCGAGGGCGTCGCTCTCGTGGCCTTCGTGCTCTACGCCTTCCTGCGCACGGCGCGGGGCGTGGTGATCATCGCGCTGGTGATCCCGCTGTCGCTCCTGGCGGCCTTCGCGGGGCTGCGCGCCATGGGGCTGCCGGCCAACCTCATCTCGCTCGGCGCGATCGACTTCGGGATCATCGTCGACGCCGCGGTGATCGTGCTCGAAGCCTCGCTGCACGCGCTGCACGGCGCGCGCAGGGCCGACGAGGGCCGCGCCGACGTGATCGAGCGGGCCGCGGGCTCGGTCGCGCGCCCCGTGGGCTTCGCGATGCTCATCATCATCGCCGCCCTGGCGCCCATCTTCACGCTCGAGCGCACCGAGGGGAGGATCTTCGCCCCCATGGCCTACACGTACGCGTTCGCGCTCCTGGGCGCGCTCGCGAGCGGCGTGCTGGTCGTGCCGGCCCTCGAGGCGACGCTCCTGCCCGAGCGCATGGACGTCGTCGAGGGGCGCTGGCTCACGGCGCTGCGGAGGGGCTACGTCGCGCTGCTCGGCCTCGTGCGGCGCTGGCGCGCGCCGGCCTTCGCGGCGGCGGCGGTGACGCTCGCGGTCGCGGCGGGCTACGTGAGGGGCATCGGCAACGAGTTCCTGCCCGAGCTCAACGAGGGAGGGTTCTACGTGACGGCCACCTTCCCGCCGACCATCTCGCTCGACGAGACGCGGCGGCAGGTGACGCGCATCCGCGAGAAGATGCTCGCGCTGCCCGAGGTGGTCGACGTGCTCTCGCACATCGGCCGCCCCGAGGCGGCGACGCAGGCCGAGGGGCCCAACAACGCCGAGTTCTTCGTGCCGCTGCGGCCCGAGCGCGCGTGGCGGCGGGGCGCGACGCGCCGCTCGCTCGAGGCCGCGCTGAGGCGCAGCCTGCGGGAGGTCCCGGGCGTGCAGTACAACTTCTCGCAGCCCATCACCGACCGCGTGTTCGAGACCATCTCGGGCATCATCGGTCAGGTCGTGGTGAAGGTGCACGGCGAGGACCTCGACGCCATGACCGCCGCCGCCGAGCAGGTGCGCCAGCGCCTCGCGCGCGTGCCGGGCGTGTCGGACCTCGCGATCTACATGGCCGGCGAGTCGCCCCAGGTGCGCGTGGTGCTCGACCGCGCCGCGCTCGCGCGCCGCGGGCTCGCGGTCGACGACGTGCAGCGCGTGATCGACATCGCCCTCGGCGGCGCGACGGCCACGCAGGTGTGGCAGGGCGAGCGGCGCTTCGACGTGGCGCTGCGGCTCCCCGAGAGCACGCGCCAGAGCCCCGAGGCGCTCGCGCGGCTGGCGGTGGGCGACGGCGAGCACCGCGCGACGCTCGGAGACGTCGCGCGCATCGAGGTGGGCCTCGGGCGCGCGGCCATCTGGCGCGAGGACTTCTCGCGCTTCGTGGCGGTGAAGTTCAACGTGCGCGGCCGCGACCTCGGGGGCACCGTCGCCGACGGACGTCGCGCGACGGCCGACGTGCCCCTCGGCGAGGGCATGTACCTGACCTGGGGCGGGGAGTTCCAGAACCAGGCGCGCGCGATGAAGCGGCTCGCGGTGTCGCTGCCGCTCGCGCTCCTCGCGATCGCGGCGATCCTGTGGGCGAACTTCCGGCGGTGGCGGCCCGTGCTGACCATCCTGGCGTTCCTGCCCTTCGCGGTGCTCGGCGGCGTCGCGGGGCTGCGGGCGATGGGCGAGAACTTCTCGGTGTCGAGCGCCGTGGGCTGCATCGCGCTGCTCGGGCAGGTGGTGCTCGCGGGCGTGCTCCTCTGCACCCGCATCGACGAGGCCCGCGCGCTCGGGGAGAGCGACGACCCCGTGGCCGCCGGCGCACAGGTGGCGTTCAAGCCCGTGCTGCTCACCACGTCGCTCGCGCTGCTCGGCCTCGTGCCCGCGGCGCTGTCGCACGCGATGGGCAGCGAGACGCAGCGACCCTTCGCCATCGCCATCATCGCGGGGCTCGTCGCGGGCATCCCCGCCGTGCTCCTGCTCTTGCCGGAGGCGTACAGACCGAGCGCGACGCCGCGCGCGGAGAAGGGCACCGATGCACCGTGAAGCGACGCGCTCCATGCCGCCCGGCGCCTGCCCGAGGTCACGGCGCCACGACCGGCGACCGCGCCCCACGCCGAACATCCGTAGGAGCGTCCGCAAGAGGAACCTCCCCGACATCGTGCTCGGCACCTTCCCGCCGATGACCACGGCCGCGATGCATTTCCGTACGAGAGTGCCTGCTCGCTCCCTCCCTCGAAGGTACGGCCCGATGCATTTCTCGAGCGGGTCGGCGGCGCGGCATCGGTGCCTCCCCTTGCTCGCCCCTCGGCTCGCACGAAGCCTCGTGAGACAAGCGCTTCCAGCGCGGCGCCCTCGACCTCTACGCGCCACGCTCGCGCCTCGGATTTCTCACCGCCCACGGAGAGACGACGCTTCCGCTTCACCGAACGCGCGTGTGTCGACGTGGAGGGGGTCACCTCGCGAAGCAGCCCACGCGACGGACCTCGGGCGACTCGCGACGGATGCCCGTCCACGAGACCGTCGTGCTCTCCAGCTCGCGTGTGCGCGCGAGCAGCGCGACCTCCAACGTCCAGCGGTCCGACGGAAGGCCGCGCGGCGCGAGGCGGCGCACCTCTTCGACGAGGAGCGCCCGCAGCGCCTCGCGCGTGTAGCCGCTCGCCTCCATTGCGCTCACTGGTAGCGCGGGTCCCACGACCCGGGCGCGAGCTGTTGCACGAAAATCGATGCTACGTGCGAGGGCTCCCGCCGGGGAAGCCGCGGGCCGTGCCGTCGTACCCAAGCCGTTACGGCGGCGTCTGCATCGTGACCTTGAGCGGTAGCGCCCGCCGCTCGGCGACATCGCGAACGCGGCGACACGCGGCCTCCGCGCGCGCGAAGGGGAGCGTTGCGACCACCCCGCGGCCGGTGCGATGAACGAGCATGGTCACGCGTCGGGCGGCGGCGCGGTCGAGGCCGAACTCCGCGCGCAGCACGTCACGAACGAACGCCGCCGTGGTGTACGGATCGTTGTGCACCACGACCTCGACCAGGTGCTCCGGCGGGAGGGAGAGCGCCTGCGCGGGGGCCGATGGGCTCTCGCCGTGCGCGAGGAAGCGCAGCACCGACGCGACCGTGATCCCGCGGCGACGCAGCAGGATCAACGGATGGGGCGCCGAGTTGTCGCGCCCGCGGTAGGGCTCCGCGAACGCTTCGGTCGTGGGCGCCGCGGGCAGATGCGCGTGGGCGACGCACAGCAGTGCGGCCAGCACGTCGGAGAGCTCGACCTCGGGCTCCTCACGTTGCCCGGCGTACGCGATCGCTTGTACCCGGATCGTCTCTGCATGGAGCGGCTCTGCGGGCGAGATGCCTCCGAACAGCCATCGCAGCCAGCGCACCCACGCGGGGCCCGGGTCGTAGGGCGTCGGCTGCGCGAGGAAGTCGCGCGTCTGCTGCGCCAGCGCGACGGGGTCGACCTCGCACGACGCGAGCGTCTCGCGGACGGGGCCCTCGTCGAGCAGCGCGAGCAGCAGGTGCTCCAGGTGCGGCACCGGAAGGCGCGCGCGCTGCGCGTCCTCCTTCGCGCGCCGGAAGACGCGCGCGCTGGCCTGTGTGAAGGTGACGCCCACCGGATCAACACCGATCCTACCGCAGCATCGCTCCCGAAGAAGGGGCGGCGAAGAGGGGCGTGCCGTCGGCCAGAGACCGCGGGGAGGACGTCAACGCGGGCCTCGGCGCGCACGGTCGGGCATGCGCGGCAGCAGCTCCCCGAGGAAGTCACGCACGCCACCGAGCGCCGCGTCGAGGTCGCGCACGGTCGTGACGAGCTCTTCGCGCGTGGCGATGCCCTCGGGCAGCCACTCGCGGAGCACCGCGTACGAGGCGGCCGCCCTCTGCGCCGACTGCTCGGCCTCGCGCGCCGTCGGGTGGTCGCCCTCGGCGTCGGCCACCATCTCGAGGGTCGCGGCGAGAGAGGCGCTGGTGTCCGCGTCGCCCGCGAGCGCCTCGACGCGCCAACGCCACGCCCCGGGTCCATCGGCCCGCCAGACGGTCGCGCGGAGCATCACGCCGTCGTCGAGCACGACGTGGTAGCTGCGCACCTGAGCGGCGTCGCGTCGCTCGAACAGCGCCGCGTGCGGAGACCGGCACGTCAGCGTGTATCCCTCCTCGGCGAGCGTCTCGACGCAGCGAGCGATGCAAGCGTCGCAGATGGTGGCCGACGTGCCCGCCACGAGCTTCTGCACCGACGATCGCGGGGCCCCGCAGAACGAACACCGAGGGTCGGGTGAGGGATCGCCCACGAAAGGATTGTCGCCGGGGCGGAGAACGCGCGCAACGCGAGGGAGGCGCCGACGCGATGCGCGGCAAAGACTACGGCGCCGTAGTCTTCGCCGCCGAGCGTGACGGATCGAGCGCTGACTTGCGCCGCGATCGCCCTACTTCACGGTCGGCGGACGACGCGCTCACCTTCGCGTCGAAGTCGCGGAACTCCTGCGCGACGCGGGCCTCGCCTGCGTTCCTCCATGAATCACGCTTCAGCTCGATGTCGGCCGCGTCAGCGCATCGATCACGCGTCGTCGTCGAGCTCGATCGAGCGGCGAGAAGCGAGGAATGCGAAGGTGGCCAGGGTCGCCCTCGCAGCGCGAGGGCGCCTGCGAGACCCATGCAGCCCGTCACCTCGGTGCAGTACGGTCAGCCACGCCCTCGCTCCGCGGGGGCGGGGCGCGCGGCAGCGAGGGTGGGGGCTCCGCGAAAGCGGCAAACTTGACGTGAAGTTGGTGTCAGCCGGTCTTGCGCGCGGGCGCGGCGTCGTTGGCCGGGGCGGCGTCGCGCACGGCGGGAGCCGCGGGCGTGACGGGGGCGACGGGCTGTGCGGGGCGGGCGTCGCCCTCGGTGTCGACCGTGGACGTGTCGGAGACGGCCGCGGGCGAGGACCACGAGCGCAGCGGCTGGAGCAGGTCGTCGGCGCGCCGGGTGGTGTCGGGGTGCTTGCGGTCGATGGAGGCGACGACACGGACGACGTAGGTCCGCACGGCGTCGGTGAGGGCGTCGGCGTGCTCGCGCACGGCGGGGCTTCGACCTCGGGGCGCCGCGCGGTCGCGCCCGCCGCCGCGCCGAAGACCTTATGGACCCGCGTGAGGTGCACGAGAAAGTCGCCGCCGCCGAGCGCGCGCAGCTCGTCGTCGAGCTTGCGGGCGCGGAGGGTGTCGATGCGCCGCTGCACCTCCGAGTGCATCACCAGGGGCTTGTACGTGAGGAACTCCAGCCCGGCCCCTTCGAGCAGCGCGAGCTGGCAGGCCCGAGCGGTCGCCACCTGCGAGGGGAACTCGCCTTGGGGCAGGCGCGTCCAGGTCGCGACGAAGTCGACGAGGGCGCCGACCGCGTTGCACTCGGCGAGGGTGGCCGCGCGCAGCGGCACCTCGGGATCGGCCTGCGGCGGCGCGAGCTCGGCCGCGAGCGGCTCGAGGTGCGCCTCGACCTCGCGCAGCGCTTCGAGCACCGCCTTGGGCATGTCATCGACCGCGCGCGCGTGCAGCACCAGCGCCCGCGCGATGGCCAGCAGCTCCCGGGCCTTGAGCCGCGGCAGCGCCACCAGATCCTTCGCCATGAACGTCCGCCTTCCATGCAGGGCCGGGTAGCTACGGAAGCCCCGACCGCGAAGGCAACTTTTCGGCAGACACCTTCGACTTCTCGTAGA
>JBDHVF010000222.1:0-10385 GCA_039809605.1 Polyangiales bacterium
GGGGTCGTGGAAGGCGACATGTTGAGAAGGAATGGTCAGCAAAAGCTCGGAACCACTCGCGGGTCGCCTCGGCGCTCCCGCACAGCGAAGGCGTCGCGTATAACTGGCCCTGCCGGGAAATCACGACGTGCCTGCGAGTGGGGCGGATGGGGTCGGCAAGCGAAGATGGACTGGGACACTACAACCCAGACCGGAGCGAGGACCCCTGGGGTAGAGTGGCGGAGTCCACTCGCATGGCGGTGCTCGACGAGCCACAGCCTCCCGACGCTGAGCGGGAGTCGCGATCGGGCGGACGCGAGCACGAAGGGCGGATGCAAACCGGACTGCGAGAAGGGTATGCCGGGAGCAGGCTTGACCGGATCGCGGAGCGGGAAGGCGCCGCCTGAATGCGCCAGCCTTGAAGCCGTACTGGGGAAAACCCGCCGTACGGAATTTCAGGGGGGACGGAGGAAACGTCGGCATCATTCGAAGCCCGGTCCGCGCCTCCGTCCTACCCGACCGACCGCCCCAACTTCGGTCAATGAATACGCACCTGCCCCACTGCGGCGGCACATCGGCCAGTCGTTGGGCCGCCTGGCGGGGGGCGTCGGCTGCTATATCTCCGCGAATTTCCTGGGCGGTTCGCGTTCTCGTGAGGCAGAAGATAGGATTGCAGTCATGAGCGACCTCGAACATGTGCTGGCTGCTGCGCTGCGTCTGCCCGCCACCGCGCGTGCAGCGGTCGCGGCCGAACTGATCGATAGCCTCGACGAACCCGAGCCGAAGGACGCGGGCGTCGAGGAAGCCTGGGCCGCGGAGGCGCAGCGGCGGTTGGCCGAGATCGATTCCGGCGCGGTGAGAACGATCCCCTGGGAGGAGGCCCGGCAGCGCATTCTCGCGGCCGCGCGCGGTGGCCGTGAAAGCCCTTGAACTCCATCCGGCTGCGATCGAGGAAAGCGAAGCTGCGGCCGCATGGTATGCGGCGCGCGATCCACGCGTTGCAGCTCGGTTCGCCGTTGAACTCGAGGCAACGCTCGAGCGAATCGTCGAGGCGCCGAATCTGTGGCCGCTCTACCTTCACGGTACGCGCCGCGTGCCTCTCGAACGGTTTCCTTACGTTGTACTGTATCGGGATGAGCCTTCGCTCGTTCTCATCGTGGCGGTCGCTCACGCGAGACGTAGGCCGGGTTACTGGAAGGAGCGCTGAGCGGCGTCCCAACAAGCCGATGGTGCGTGCAGCGAAGCTAGCGATCATTCCAGTGGGTGAAAGTCCGATCGGTGGAGATCCCAACAGCCCAACAAGCCGGTGCTGCCGACCGCAACCATCTGGCTCACTGATGACGCACCCGTCCCGCTGCGGCGGCACATCGGCCAGCCGTTGAGCGACGGGCCGACCGACTGTGAGCAACGCCCAGGCAACTTCGAGGGGCGCAGTGCGGGCCGAGGTCAACAGGTCGCGCGCAAATAGGAGGGGTCATGGCGCTGGGTAGGTGTCGACTTCAGGGGGCGAGCTGCAATTCCAAGAGCGGATCGTCCACGCAGTTGCATCGATGCGACGACTGCGGAGCGGTGGGCTGCTGGAACTGTATTGCCTGCGGGTGCAGGTCGTGCGGGTCGCACAAAGGGCACCATTCACCTGTCAGGTGAGTGGAGGGCAGAATCCTGCGAGATGGAATGCTGGACAGCGGCGAGAAGCGACGGTCGGACCACGAAGTGACAGTGGCGCCAAGACCGGGCTCGCACCGCCGCTACGCCGAGCGCATCTCGCGGGCGACGGCCGCCATGCGGTCGATGACGTCGCCGAAGTGGGCGGGCTCGATCATCGTGCGGGTGCGGACGGCGAGCTCGCCGTCCTCGATGGCGACGTCCGCGTACTCGGCGTGAAGGGAGAGGAGCGCGCCCCGGACGCTCTCGCCCAGCACGCGCCTCGCCGCCTCGGGATCGTCGGTCGTGACGCGGAGCGCGCCGTCGAACGCAGCGTCGCCGGTCTTCTCGTGGTGGCGCTCGGCGAAGTCGTACCAGTGCGCCGGCCTCACCCGGAGCATGAACGGCGGGTCGAGGTCGACGCGCACCCGCAGCTCGACGCCGTATTCCCGGTCGCCGAGGGGAACGACGCGCGCCGAGAATGGCACCGCGTCCGCGCCGCGGTAGCCCGCACGCGCGAGCGCGCCGCTCATGCGCAGCGGCGTCGCCGAGAGCTCGAGCCCGTGCGCCTGCGCGAACGATCGCCACGCCTCGACGTGCGAACCGAGCACGAGTGACGGCGGCACGTGCGCCAGCGCCTGCGCGAACGCGCGCGCGAGGTGGCCCACGGCCCGCGCGTTCTGCACGATCAGCGCGGGCTCAGGCTCGGAGTAGTACGTGCCCGTGTGCACCGACAGGTGGACGCCCCGATCGTCGACGTGGAACAGAGAGCCCGCGTCCTTCCACGGCAGGAGGATGGCGCGAAGCTCCGGCCCGAGCAGCGCGCGCGCCCGCTCCGGCTCGTGGGCCTTGACCTCGAAGGCCGCATCGAAGGCCGCATCCCCGACCTCGAGATCGTGCTTGCCGAAGAGCGCCCTCGCTTTGGAGAGCACGCCCTCGGGCGCGATGTGCAGGTGCAGATCCGCGGGCGGATCGAACAGCGCCTCGCACTCGAGCCACACGAAGTCACCGCGCCAGAGCCGCACGGAGAGCCGTTGTCCGTCGAGCACGCCCGAGAGCGCCTGCGAGTGGCGCTCCGTGAGGCCGCCCGGCTCCAGCAGGGTGAGGCCGAGCTCTCGGGCGGCGACTTGAAAGGGGGCGAGCCCGAAGGTCATCGCGCGTAGGAGGGCAGAACCTTCGACCGTGTCAAGCGCGGGCGTCGTCGGGGGATGGGGTAACTGCGCGTCGGGTTACCCAACGCATCGTGACGCGCTCCTGCCCGGGGTTACGCCTGGGTCCATGGGCTCACTTGACGAGGCTAACCCCGGGCTACTTCTCGGGTGACCGCGCCTCCGCGCGGTCGCCGCCCATTGCGAAATTCATCTTGTTTCTTCGAGTGATCGAGTCACCAACGTGCTGCGACCTGGCGGAGGCCAGGTCACCCGAAAAGTAGCCCGGGGTTAGCCTCGTCAAGTGAGCCCATGGACCCGGGCGTAACCCCGGGCGCGAGTGCGTCGCATCGAGTTACCCCATCGATCGTCGCCGTCCACGGTGGGTGCCGGCCGTGCGTCGGGGCGCTCCTCTGCCTGTACGCATGCTCAGCCCCGCCGGAGCCTCGTACGCGTCGGCGACGATGATCGAAACTTTTTCTCTCCATCCCGCTCAAGCTCTCCTCGCTCTCCGTCGATGAGCCTTCTCGAAGCCCGGAGCGACTCTCCGCTCCGCCATCGGGAGGTGATCGTCATGCCGTCCAGCAACGCAGCCCAGAACACCCGCGCCGACAAGCTCCACGACAAGGCCGCCAACGAGACCGGCGCGCGCGACGCCGACGCGCGCGTCGCGTACACGCTCACCCCTGCGCTGCACAAGCGCTACCTCACGCTCGCGATGGCGATCGCGACCGAGACGCTCAAGCCGCTGCCGTCGTACCTGGGCGAGCGGCTCGACTGGCTCGGCGGGCTCCAGGCGACGGCGTGGGGCGACCGCGAGGCCATCGCGCAGGTGAGCGACGAGGAGCAGCCGATGACGGCCGAGGACCTCACCGACTTCGGCCACCGCATCGAGTTCGCGCGCCACGTCGACGCCGCGCGCACGCTGCCGCGGCCGGGCGTCGCCAACGACCTCGCGCAGATGCCCGACGGCGCGCTGTGGGCCGAGATGGTCGGCCACCGCGGCGCGCTCTGCGACGCGCTCATGCTCCGCTTCGCAAGAGACCCCGCGAGCCGCGACGCCGTGGTCGCCATCCGCGCCGCGAAGACCCGGCGCGAGGCCGTGCGCGCGCTGCGGGCGCTCCTGCTGATGTTCGACGACCGCGCGCTCGCGGCGTGGGTGTCGGCGCTCCCGCGCGGCGAGGGGAGCGCGCTCGCGCGGCTGCGCGCGCTCTTCGCGGAGTGGACGCGCCGCGGCCGGAGCGGCGGCGTGGCGCCCGTGCAGACCGTGGCCGACAACGACCTCATGCGCCGCGCCTACGCGCTCGCGTGCGAGCCCGTCGCGCGCGTGCTGCGCGTGGGGCGCTACCTCACCCGCGGCGTGCCCGGCCGCGAGGGCGACTACGCGGGCTATCGCGTGCCCCGGCGCGTCGCGCGCGCGACCGAGCAGGAGCCCGTCACCCCGCCCGCACCGGCCGGCCCCACCGCGTAGCGCGGTGTGCACGCGCCCGACCGGCGACGACCGCGGCTGCGACACGTGGCCATCGGGGCCGGACGGGGTCAACGCGGGGTGTGCCGACCGACGAGCGCCGCCACCGCGGCGAGCAGCTCCTGGGGCTCGGTGGGCTTGGAGACGTGGTTCTGAAAGCCTTCCATCAGGGCCCGGGTCCGGTCGGACATCGACGCGTACGCGGTCAGCGCGACGGCGGGCACGCGGCCGCCCTTCTCCGGCGGCAGCGCCCGGATCCGACGAATGAGCTCGTAGCCCGAGGCGTCGGGCATGCCGATGTCGCTGATGAGCACGTCGGGCACGGACTCCTCGAAGCGGTCGAGGGCCTCGCGGACCGAGGCCGCGAGGACGACGGTCGCCTTGCACCCGACGAGGATCGACTCGAGCAGGTCGCGCGCGTCGGACTCGTCTTCGCAGACGAGGATCCGGAGCCCCGCGAGCTCGGGCGGGCAGCGCAGCACGTCGCCCGCCCGGACGACGCGCGCCGTCGGGGCGGACGTGGGCGACGTGGACCGCAGCGGGGCGACCGGCAGCCGTACCACGAAGGTCGCGCCCTTGCCGGGGCCGTCGCTCTGCGCCTCGATCGTTCCGCCGTGGAGCTCGACGAGGTGCTTGACGATCGCGAGCCCGAGGCCGAGCCCGCCGTGCGTGCGCGTGATGGTCGCGTCCTGCTGCCGGAAGGGTTGGAACACGTGGGGCAGGAACGACGGCTCGATGCCGGCGCCCGTGTCGCCCACGACGATCTCGACGTACGACTCCTCGCGCTGCATGCGGACGTAGACCCGGCCGCCCCTTGGCGTGAACTTCACGGCGTTGGAGAGGAGGTTCCAGACGACCTGCTGGATGCGGCTGGCGTCGCCGTTGAGCGTGCCCGCGTCGGGGTCGAGGAGCACCTGGAGCCGCACGCTCTTGGCCTCGGCCGCCGGCCGGATGACATCGACCGCGGCCTCGACGACCTGGGCGGGGTCGAGCGGCGCCAGCGAGAGGCGCAGCCGGCCGGTCACCACGCGGCTGAAGTCGAGCAGGTCGTCGACGAGCTTCACCTGCACCCTCGCGTTGCGCTCGATCGTGTCGAGGGCGCGGGCCTGCTTCTCGTCGCTCAGCGTGCCCGACCGCAGCAGCCGGCTCCACCCCAGGATGGCGTTCAGGGGCGTGCGCAGCTCGTGGGAGGTCATGCTCAGGAGTTCGTCCTTGGCGCGGCTCGCCTCCTCGGCCCGCAGGCGCTCCCGCTGGGTCATCTCGAAGAGCCGGGCGTTGTCGATGACCACGCCCACCCGCCGGCCGATCTCCTCGGCGACCGCGAGGTCGCGCGGTTCGAAGAGCCGGCCCGACTCCGACGACGCGAACTCGATCACGCCGAGGACGCGCTGATGCACGACGATCGGCACCGCCATCCACGAGCGGAGGCCGAGCTCCCGGACCATCTCCAGGTGCTGAGGATCGCGCGCGTTCGTCGCGAGCACCTCCTCGGTGATCTCGCGGACGCGCTCGGACGTGCCCGTCCGCAGGACGCGCCCGGCGCACTCGTCGCGGCCCGGCGGGTACCGGCGGCTGATCTCGTGCGCGAGCTCGACCCGCGAGGCGTCGGCGTGCGCGACCGTGAGGCGCTCCAGCGCCCCGGCGTCGTCGAGCAGGTCGATCGCGCACCAGTCCGCCATCTCGGGCACGGCGAGGCGGGCCAGCGTCGGGAGCGTCGCGCGGTAGTCGAGCGACGACGCGAGGAGGGCGCCGGCCTCGGCGAGGAAGCGGTGCGTCTCTTCGATCCGCCTGCGGTCGTCGATGTCGGTGCACGAGCCGACCCAGCGCGTGATGCGACCGTCGCGGTCGCGCGCCGGCGTCCCCCGCGCCAGGAACCACCGGTAGCTCCCGTCGGTCGCGCGCTTGAAGCGGTACTCGATCTCGAAGGGCTCGCCGGTCGCGACCGCCTGCGCCCACGCGGCGGCGGCCCGCGGCGCGTCCTGCGGGTGGACGATCTGGTCCCAGACCGGCGCGCGTCGCATCTCGTCGAGCGAGAGCCCGACGAACGTCAGGAACCGCTGGTTGCAGTACTCCACCTCGCCGGCCGCCGTCGTGGTCCAGACGAGCTGCGGCGACGCCTCCGCGAGCACGCGGTACTGCTCCTCGGCGGCCTGCGTGGCGGCGTGCAGGCGCGCGTTGTCGATCGCGACCGCGGCCTGTGACGCGATCGCCACGAGCGTCCGCTCGTCCCTCTCGGTGAACACCCCGGGCTCGGCGTGCCCGAAGAACAAGCCGCCGTGAACCGCGCCCGTGCGAGAGACCACCGGCACGGCGAGGTAGCTCCGCACCGGGAGGTGGCCCTCGGGCATGCCGTGATACGGGGGGGTGTGGCCGTACCGTGGGTCCTTCGTGATGTCGTCGGAGCGGACCGTGCCGGCCCCTTCGAACGTCGGGCCGAAGACGGCGGTGTTGCGGGGCATCGGGAAGCCCTCGAACTTCTCTCGGGCGACGCCCGAGAGCGTGTAGAGCATGTAGCTGCCGCCCTCGGGCCTCGCGACGTTGTAGAAGAAGGCCCCGAACTGCGCGCGGCAGAGCGCGGTCGCCTCGTCGGTCAGCCGGCCGAAGATCGCCTCGAGGTCGAGGTCGGCCGCGAGGGTCGTCCCGATCCGGTAGATCGTCTCGTTGACCCGGGCCTCCTCCGCGAGCTGCTGCGCGGTGCGCCGCGCGTCGGTCAGGTCGAGGACGAGGCTGATGAACCCACGGACCTCGCCGCCGGGCGCGCGGTCGGGCATGTAGGTCGCGCGAACCCACCGCGTGCCCGCGCCCTGATAGGCCACCTCGGCTTCGAAGGTCGTCGAGCGCCCGGCCAGGGTAGATTCCACGTGGGGCCGGATCACCGCGTAGGCGGCCTCGCCGAGCACGTCGGCGAGGTGTCGCCCCTGGATCTCATGGGCCGGACGGCCGAACCACTCCTCGTAGGCCTGGTTCACCAGCCGGTAGGTCTGGTCCGGCGCCATGTACGCCACGAGCCCGGGGATCGCGTCGATGATCAGCCGGAGCTCGGCCTCGCGGCGCTGGAGCGCTTCGGTCAGCTCCCGATGCCGCGTGCGATCCTGGGTGACCTTCACGAACCCGACCAGCTCGCCCGAGGGGTCGTGCAGCGCCGAGAGCGAGACGGCGGCGTAGAAGCGCGAGCCGTCCTTGCGCTGCCGCCAGCCCTCGCCCTCGTAGCGCCCCTTCGTGCGGGCGGTCGCGAGCTCCAGCTCGGGCAGGCCCGAGGCCCGGTCCTCGGGCGTGAAGAACATCCCGAAGTAGCGCCCCTGCACCTCGGCGAGGGGGTAGCCCTTGATCCGCTCCGCGGGGGCGTTGAAGGTCTGCACGATGCCCTCGGGATCGAGCATCGAGATCGCGTGGTCCCGCACGCCGTCGAGGATCAGGCGCAGCCGCTGCTCCTGACGGCGAAGCTCGATCTCCGTCTGACTGGGGGGCTCTGCGCGTCCGACCCGGGGCCCGCCCGGCTCGCGTAGCTCGCGACGCAGCGCCGCATTCTCGCGGGCGAGCTCTGCAATTTCGCGGGTGAGTCGCTCGATCGTCCGGGCATCGTCAGTCATCGGAGCCGGGCAACGGTGTAGGACTCACTCGCTCCAGCGCAAGCGGTGCAGGGGCACGGAAGTGCCCCGGGCAATGCGCCGTCGCGGATTCCTGCCGCGTCGGGCGCCCTGGTACAACCGCTCCGTGGGCGAGGCGTGAGGCGCGCGTGTGGGGGCTGGTGCTGGCCGCGGCGCTTGCGCACGAGGCGCTGGCGTACGCGCTCGACCGCGCGTCAGTGCGCGACGTCGACGATGCGGAACTCCACGCGGCGGTTCTGCGCGCGCGCGGCGGGGGTGGTGCCCTGCACGAGGGGCCGGGTCTCGCCGAAGCCCTCGGAGACGAGGCGGTCGGCTTCGATGTGGCCGCGCGTGGTGAGCCACGTCACCACGGAGGCGGCGCGGCGGCGCGAGAGGTCGAGGTTGCGGTCGTCGGGGCCCACGTCGTCGGTGTGTCCCTCGACCGACACGCGGCGGATCTCGGGCGTCGAGCGCAGCGCGTCGGCGATCGCGTTGAGCAGCGGGAAGCTCGCCGGCAGGATCACGTCGCTGTTGTTGCCGAAGAACACGGGCCGCAGGATGCGCAGCGCGCCGCTCTCGAGCACGAGGAGGCCCGGGCAGCCGTTGCGCGCGGGGTTGGTGCTCGGCGCGCCGGGGCGGTCGGGGCAGTGGTCGGTCGCGTCGGGCACGGTGTCGTGGTCGCGGTCGGGCAGCGGGCAGCCCGCGCGCGCCGGGTCGGGGTGAATGCCCGCGGGCTCGGCGGGGCACTGGTCGGCGTGGTCGAACACGCCGTCGTGGTCGCCGTCGGCGTCGGGGCATCCCGCGCGCTCGGGGTTCGGGTGGTCGCCCGCGGGCTCCGTCGGGCACTGGTCGTCGCTGCCGTAGACCCCGTCGTGGTCGTCGTCGGGCAGCGGGCATCCCGCGCGCGCGGGGTCGGGGTGCTCGCCCGCGGCGTCGGTCGGGCACTGGTCGTCGCTGCCGTAGACCCCGTCGTGGTCGTCGTCGGGCGCGGGGCATCCGCGGCGCGAGGCGTCGGGGTGGTCGCCCGCGGGCTCGTTCACGCACTGGTCGTCGGGGTCGTTCACGCCGTCGTGGTCGGTGTCGGCGGGCGGAGGCGGCGGGGGCGGCGGAGGCGGCGCGTCGGCGAGCGCGTGGATCGAGAGCGAGAGGCCCGCGCTCCACCACTGGAGGTCGCCCGTGGGGGCCTGCGGGCTGCCCGCGGGGCCGGGCACGAGGTCGGGCGAGCCGTCGCGTCCGTCGAAGGTGTGAAAGAACCTGCCGAAGGGGCCGAGGGCCACGCGGCGGGTGAGAAAGAACTCGATGCCCAGGCCCGCGTCGAGGCCGAAGCGGTTGACCGGTCCGACCGCGTGCACGGCGGCGTTGCCGTCGACCCAGAGGCGCGCGGCGCTGCCGAGGCGAGGCTCGACGCGCACGCCCGCGGAGCCGAAGATCAGCGGCACGTCGGAGAGGTTGTCGGGCCTGAAGAACCTCCCCACCCCGGCGCCCACCTGGAGCGAGAGCGGCTCGAAGAGTCGATACGACACGCGCGCCGAGACCTCGCCCGTGAGCGTGCTGGTGTCGACGTCGCCGTGCGTGAAGTCACGGATCGTCGTGCCCGCGCCCACCTCGGCGCGGAACACCCAGCCGGTGTAGCCCTGCGCGCCGGCGACCGAGGGGGCGAGCGCGAGGGCGAAGGTGGCCGTCGCCAGGAGGGAGGTTCGCTTCGAGGGGGTCATGCACGCTCCATCGGGCGCCACTGGAGGGAAAGCGCGGGCGCCGCGGCGCCGATGGCTAACGCACCTGGGGAGGTCTTCGCAACGACAGAATGGGCGCGGCGCGCCGTGGCGAGAGGCCCCGCGAAACGCTTAGAGTCCACGGCGAAATGCGTCCCGACCCCACCGTGGAGGCGCGCGGCCTCACGCGGCGCTTCGGCGGCCGCGTGGTGCTCGAGGGCGTCGACCTCGCGCTCTCTCGCGGCGAGATCTTCGGCCTGCTCGGCCCCAACGGCGCGGGCAAGAGCACCACGCTGAACATCCTCATGGGCTTTCTCAGGCCCACGGCGGGCGCGGCGTCGATCTGCGGCCTCGACTGCACCCGCGACGCGCGCGCGGTGATGGCCCTCGTGGGCCACCTGCCCGAGGAGCCCTCGCTCTTCGAAAACCTCACGGGCCGCGAGCTGCTCTCGTTCGTGCTCTCGATGCGGGGCCTGTCGTCGCCCGACCGCTGGCGCGCGGTGGGCGCGCAGGTCGAGCGGTTGGGCTTCGCGCCCGAGTTCGACCAGCTCGTGGCGGGCTACTCCATGGGCACGCGCAAGAAGCTCGCGCTCGTGGCCGCGCTCGCGCACGACCCGCGGGTGCTGCTGCTCGACGAGCCCACCAACGGCCTCGACCCGGTGGTGGCGCGCGAGGTGCGGTCTCTCCTCGAGGAGCGCGCCGCCGCGGGCGTCACCGTGCTCCTCTCGACGCACCTGCTCGACGTGGCGCAGCGGGTCTGCCACCGCCTCGGCGTGCTCGCGGGCGGGAGGCTTCGCGCGCTCGGCGGGGCCGACGAGGTGCGCGCGCAGGCGGGCGGCGCGGCCTC
>JBDHVF010000223.1:0-10347 GCA_039809605.1 Polyangiales bacterium
TCGCGGGCGGCGTCGCCCGCGATGCCCACCGAGCCCCAGATGGGCATGGGCAGAAGGAGCGACGCGTAGAGGTGCGACGACCCGGTGTAGCTCCCCACGGCCACGGTGGGGTTGGGGAGCGTGGTCGCGACGTCCTCTCCGCGGCGGGCCTCTTCGACGCGTGCGCTCTCGGCGACGACGCGAGGCGAGGCCCGCTCGGCGCGCGCCACGGCGTCGACCCAGGTGAGCGCCTGCGCGCCGGCGCGAGCGGGCGCCAGGGCGGCGACGAGGCCCACGAAGATCCACGAGGCTCGGCGAGGAGGGTGCGTTCGGGTCATGGGCGCTGCCGTGCGCGCCGGGTATACGAGACCTTCCTTAACGGCACCTGAACGGCTACGGCGAGAGCGACGCGCGGCGCAGCGAGTACGACGCGCCCGACCGGGCGTAGACGAGCATCGCGCGCGGGTCGTGGTCTTCCATCGCGAGCGACGAGAGGGGGCCGAAGAGCGCCGCGAGCTCGGGGCGCGAGCGCCCTGGCAGGTGCGCGCGCAGCACCCTCGGGTCGTAGTAGCGAAAGAGCAGCTCGCGCCCCGCCGCGGTGCGCACGCGCAAGAGGTCGACCGCGTGGCGGTAGACCTCTTCGAAGCTCGCGGAGGAGCTCGCGAAGACGCCCCAGGCGTCTCCCCACCCCTCGTCGACGAGGCGATCGAGCAGCGCGGCGCCCGGCTCGAAGCGCACGAGCCACGGGGCGGCCTCGGCCACGGCGCGGGGGATCGCGCCCGTGTAGAGGCACGCGAAGCGCTGGTCGCCGCACTCGACGAGGCGCAGCACGCCGTCGCTGCGCGCGGCGTCGAGCACGGCGTAGAGGTGCTCGCCGGGGCACGCGCGGAGCTCGCGCGCGACGCGGGCGGCGAGGCGGCTCACAGCGTCTCCCCCGCGGCGACGTCGTCGCCCTCGGTGACGGGCGGGAGCATCGACACGAGGCACGGCCCCGCCATCGCGTCGCCCGCGAACGCGTAGACGAAGAAGGTCCCCTCGCGCCGCATCGCGGGGAACGCGAGCAGGTCGACCGCGAAGCGCGCGCTCGTCACGCCGGGCGCGCCGTCGCACGGCGCCAGGAGCGCGTGCACGAGCGGGTCTCCTCCGCGCGCGGGCGCCGCGACGAGCGTCACGGGCACCGCGGCCCCCTCGGGGGTCGCGCGCGCGTACCGCGACGAAATACGCGCGGCGCCCCGCACGAAGCACGACGCGCCCCTGCCGAGCAGCGCCGCGCCGTCGCTCCGTAGCGCGAGGCCCATGTCACCCGCGACGGCCGGCGCCTCGCCCACTCCCGGCGCCACGGCCGCGCGGGCTTCGGGCGCCGCGGGCTCGCGCGCCCGCTCGCCGTGCACCAGCACGTGACGGCGCTCGGAGACGAGGTCGCCCGCGAGGGCGGTGACGATGAACCATCCGGGCGCCCATCCGTCGGGCGAGGGGCCCCCGAGCTCGATCACCACGGCCTCGGCGGCGCGCCCTTCGGGCTCGTCGGGGGCGGTCGAGAGCGAGGGCGGCAGCGGCAACGGGGGCGCGTCGCTCCACGCGGGCTCGACGCGCACCGCGCCGCGCTCGAGGTCGACGGTGACCACCAGCGCGCGCTCGGGCAGGCGCAGGAGGCGCGCGTCGCGGCGCGTGCCCGCGTACGCGACGGCGACCTGGAGCGCGTCGCCCGCGTGGGTGGCGGGCGCGAAGAGGCGCAGGCCCGCGGGGGCGCGCGGCGTCAGGGCCGCGACCACGCGAGCCGCGACGCCGAGCGGCGCGCCCGAGAGGGCCGTGTCCGCGAGCTCGGGGGGCGCCGTGGGCATCGGGTCAGGGGAGCATGTCGGGGGTGACGAAGGCCGCGACGGCGCGCGCGAGGTGCTCGCCGCGCATCGCGTAGAGGAACCACGTCTGCGGCGCGTGAGAGAGGCCCGGCAGCGAGAGCAGGTCGAGTTCGAAGCGCCCGGTGACCACGAGCGAGGGGTCGAGCGGGTCGTCGCTCGGGAGCGCGAGGTTCACCACGAGCGGGCCCGCGAAGGCGCTGCCCGTGATGACCAGCGGCACGGAGAGGACCGCCGTGGGGGCGCGCTCGACGCGCGCGCCGCGCACCACCTCGTGGTCGTGGGCCACGAGGCGAAAGCTCCCGCGGAGCATGCAGCGGGCGCCGCGGTCGAGCAGCACCACGCGGTCGGCCTCGAGCGCGATGCCCCCCTCGGCGGGCACCGGCGGCGCCTCGGGCACGTGGCCGTAGCGCGCGCGCGCGGCGCCGAGCGGGGGCCACGGCGGCGGGGGCCCCGCGTCGAGCAATCGGTCGCGCAGAAAGCGCTCGACCGCGGGGTCGCGGTAGCGCGCGCGGAGCTCGGTGCGCACGGCGTTGGAGGCGAGGTCGCGCACGATCACCCGCGCGACGTACGCGCCGGGCCTGCGCGGGAGCGCGAGGCGGTCGAAGAGGTCGACCGAGAAGGTCCAGCCCGTGAGGCCGTCGCCCGCGTCGGGGGCGCCCGCGGGCTCGTCTTCGATCACCTGCGGCGGCGGGTTGAGCGTGGCGGCGTAGAGCTGCGAGGTGTCGGCCCGCTGCGCCACCACGATCGCCGACGTGGCGAAGCGCTGCGCGCGCTGCTCCGACTGCCGCACGACGTGGACGCCGTGCACCGGGAAGGCGCCTCCGTCGGCGGGGAGCGCGGGCGCGGCGGCGATCGCCACGCCGGTGCGCCCGTCGCTCATGGCCCTGTCGAGGGCGAGCTCGAGCGCGGGCCGCGCGTCGCCGCGCAGGGCCTCGTCGTCGAGGGCGAGCAGGGGGGCTTCGGGGGTGCGGTTCATGGTGCGCTCCTCGGCGGTCACGCGCGCGTGATGCGGCGCAGGTCGGCGGCCTTGAGGTACTCGAGGCAGACGTCGCAGAAGGCCGGCTGCGCGGGGTACCGGGTCTTCGCGCCCACGGGCGAGAACATCACGCACGAGCCCTGGCGGCCGCTGTCGATCACCTCGTCCCAGCTCACGCGGGAGTGCCAGGGGACCTCGCGGGTGACCTCGACGCGGCCCGTGAAGCCCCGCTCCGAGTGGGTCTCGGTGGTGTTGGTGCGGTCGAGGCCGGCGACGCCCTTGGAGCAGTGCCAGCCCGAGAACTCGTACGCGAGCTCGTTGCGCGCCTCGGGGCCGAGCCCGCGCCGCTGGGGCTCGAGCACCGCCTGCCCGAGGCAGTGGCCGATCTCGTGGACGAGCGCGTAGCCCACCCTGGCCGTGTCGGAGTCGCGGTTGTACCAGAAGCACAGCCAGCGCCCCGCCGACGAGCCCGCGACGGACCCGTAGACCTGGACGCGGAGCCGCACATCGTACTCGGTGTTGCTGCCCCACGAGGGCCGGTTGGCGGCGCCCTCGGGGATGGCGAAGGTGAGCGCGCGGTGCGTCGCGTCGGGCGTGAAGTACTCGTACGTGACGGGCGTGCGCTCGGCGCCCTGCCCCCAATAGCTCGCGGAGTTGTCGGCGAGGGGCTGCACCGAGTCGGCCCCGGTCCAGTCGCGCAGGAGGAAGAAGCCCGTGTCGGTCTCGATCTGGTGCTTGCCGCGGCCCCGCACCTTGAACGTGAAGCTCTGGACCTTGGCCTTCTTGAAGAGCCCCTGGCCGAGCACGGCGAAGAGCGTGGGCGGGTACGCGGGGCACTCGCGGGACGCGTCGTACGCGCCCTCGAAGGCCTTGGCGACGTCGGACTGGGCGTTGTCGACGGAGAACGTGTAGACGAGGTTCGTCGCGTCGGCGGGGAGCTTCATGCCCGCGGCGATGTCTCCGGTGACGGTCTGGCAGCCGACGTTGCCGGGCGTGTCGAAGCGCACGGGCACGCTCGGGGTCACCAGGTCGATGAACGCCGGCTCGAGCGCCCCCTTCGCGAGCGCCTTCATCTCGTCGGGCAGGTGCAGGGCGTTGAAGCCCGTGGGCGACACGTACCGCAGCCACACGCGCCGCCAGTTCTCGATCACGAGCTTGTCGTCGTGGCTGTCGTCGCTGACGCCCGCGTGGCCCGCGACCAGGATGGTCACCCGGTCGCCGCCCGCGAGGCCGAGCTCGAGGGGCACGTCGATCACCGCGCGGTCGGCGTCGAGGGTGAACTCCTTGAGGTACGACTGGCCGCGCTCGACGGCGTCGCCCGCGAAGGTGGGCCGCGGGTCGCCGGTGCGCTTGCTGTTGCCCGCGTCGTAAGTGGCGCGCACCCAGACCTTGTCGCCCGCGAGGCCGCCGCCGTCGGCGTCGCGCACGCGCACGCGCACCGTGAGGGCCGAGCCCTTCTCGTCGCGCGCGGCGTCGTCGTCGGCGCCGTCGGGATCGAGGTTGACCCACTGCCTGCGGGGCGCGTCGCCGGGCTGCGGCGAGACGATCACCGCGCAGTAGCGCTTCTCGACCACGGCCTTTCGCTTCGGGCCGGTCTTCGTGTACTCGCCCTCGGCGCGCCACTCCTTGAGGAAGTACGGCGGCCGGAAGGTGATCGCGTGCTGGCCGTGGGGCAGGCCCGGGTAGTCGAGCTTGCCCTCGAGGCTCGCGGCCTGGTTGGCCGTGAACGACGTCGGGCCCTGGTAGCCGGTCTCGGCGGCCCACCCCCGGTCGCTCTCGACGGCGAGGCGGCTGAGCGCGTGCGGCAGCGGATCGTTCGGGGGCGCGACGTCGACCACCAGCACCTCGATGCGGTCGCGGTACACGACGAACACGCCCTGGCCGGCCAGGTTGCCGTTGATGGTCACCTCCCAGTAGACCGGGCACGACATCTCGTCGGGCTCGAGCCCCGTCGAGGGCCATTGGTAGGCGCCCGCGCCGCCGACGAGCGGGAACGTGGCGTTCGTCAGCACGCGCCGCCCCGCGTTCGTCGCGCGGTAGAGCGTCACCGACGCGGTCGCCGCGGGGGCCGGGGCGTTGTGCTGCGCCCGGATCGTCGCCGCCCTCCCGAGCAGTACGTACTCGATCATCGCGCGGCAGCAATCGCCCGCGCGCGGCCGTGCTGTCAAGATGGCGCGCCGCCGCGGGGCTGTTGTAGCGTCGCCGCCCGTGCCCGAGGTGAACCCGACGCCGGTGCTCGTGCAGCGCCACGACTTCGAGGCCGCCGCGGGGGCGCGGGCCTTCGGGCTCACGCGCGCGGGGCCCCTCTCGCACGACGGGCGCGACGAGCGCCGCCGCGTTCGCTTCGCGAGCGTCGACGAGGCCGGGCGCTTCTTGCGACGCCTCGCGCGGCGCGGGCTGCGGTGGTCGACGCTGCGGCGCTGCCTCGCGGCGACGATGCCCGCGACGGCCGTGGCGCGGCTCACCGAGGCCGAGCTCCTCGACGCGTTCGCGCGCGGGCTGGTCGCGGGCGCCGTGCGCGTGTACGCGGTGGCGCTCCCCGATCGCGCGCTGCGGCTGCCCGAGGCCGAGCCCGGCGAGGCGGGCGCGGCGCCCTACGTCGAGGCCGAGGCGTTCTTCGCGTCGGCCGCGGGCGCGGTGGAGTTCGAACGCTTCGACGCGGGCGCGTCGGGCGCCGCGGAGCACGAGACCTTCGACGCGGGCGCGCGGGGCGAGGCCGCGCACGAGGGCTTCGACGCGGGCGCGCGGGGCGACGCCCCGTGCGAGGCCTACGCGGCTTCGTTCGACGGCCGCGGGGCGGCGTACGAGGGCGACGCCGAGGCGCAGGCCGCCGCGCTGCGCGCCGCCTCGTGGCGGGGCGACGCCTTGTGCGAGCTGCCCGCGGGCGCGGAGAGGAGCGGTTGATGCCAGCGATTCTGGACGAGGTGCTGTTCGGGCTCGAAATCGCGGGCGTCTCGGACGCGTGGCGCGTGCTGCGGGTGAGCGCCAGCGAGCGCCTGTCGGAGCCCTTCGAGTGCGAGGTCGAGGCCGCGCCCTCGGAGGCACTCGACGACCTCGCGTCGCTGCCGGGCCGCGCGGCGACGGTGCGCCTGTGGCGCGGCGAGGCGCAGGCGCGGGCGCGGCGCTTCACGGGCGTGGTGCTGCGCGCGATCGACCGCGGCACGTCGGTGGGCCAGCGCGTCGTGTCGCTCACGGTCGTGCCCTCGCTGTGGCTGCTCTCGCAGCGGAGCGATTGCAGGGTGTTTCAAGACATGACCGCGCGCGAGGTGGTCACCGAGGTGCTGCGCGACGCGGGCCTCTACGGCGACGGCACCGAGGTCGACTGGAGGGTCGAGTCGGGCGCGCTCTCGCCGCGCGAGTACTGCACCCAGTACAACGAGACCGACCTGGAGTTCGTGCGGCGGCTGCTCGAAGACGAGGGCCTGACCTTCTACTTCGACCCGGCGTCGGACGACGAGCGGCTGGTGGTGATCGACGGCGGCCGCGACCGCGCCTTCGCCGAGCGCGTGGAGGGCGCCGCGCCCGTGATGGGCGCGGGCGGCGCGACGGCGGCGTTCGAGACCGTGCGCTCCGTCGAGGACCTGTGCGAGGTGGTGCCCGAGGGGGTGGTGCTGCGCGACCACGACTTCACGCGGCCCGACCTGAAGCTGCACCAGCGGGCGAGCGCCGAGGGCGGGCGCAACGTGCTCTACGAGCACCCGGCGAGGGTGAACCTCCAGGGCTACAGCGCGTCGTCGAAGCAGTACGCCCGCGACGACGGGCGGCGCCTCGCGGGCGCGCGCCTCGAGGAGGTGCGCGCGGGCCGCGCGCGCGTGCAGTGCCGGAGCAACCTCGCGGGCCTCGCGGCGGGCGACGTGGTGCGCGTGATGCGCGAGGGCGCCTCGGAGGCCGACGTGCTTCTGGTGGTGGCGGTCGAGCACCGGGGCGAGTCGCACGAGCTCGTGCTGCGCGAGGAGCGCGCGGACCCCTTCGACCGCTACTCGAACGACTTCGAAGCGGTGCCCGCGGCGACGCCGTGGCGCCCGCCGCGGTCGTCGCCGAGGCCGCGCGCGCTCTCGCCGCAGGTGGCGGTGGTGGCCGCGCTCTCGGAGGGCTCGTCGGACACGATCGTGACCGACGCGTACGGCCGCGTGCTGGTGCGCTTCCGCTGGGACTGGCTGAAGGAGCGCGCGCAGGCGTACCAGACCGGCAGCGCCCGGAGCTCGTGCTGGCTCCGCGTGGCGCAGCCGTGGGCGGGGGCGGGCTGGGGCTTCGTGTTCATCCCGCGGGTGGGCATGGAGGTGCTGGTGCAGTTCGTCGACGGCGACCCCGACCGCCCCGTGGTCACGGGCTGCCTCTACAACGGCACGCACCCGCCGCCGCTGCAGCTCGACGAGGAGAAGTCTCGCAGCGTCATCCGCACGCAGAGCACCGGGGGCGACGGCTACAACGAGCTGCTCTTCGAAGACCTCGCGGGCCACGAGCTCGTGGCGCTGCGCGCGCAGCGCGACCACACGGTCGACGTGCTGCACGACCGCGCGGTGACGGTGAAGAACGACGACGCGGTCACCGTCGAGCGCGACGCCACGCTCACGGTCAAGGGCAAGCGCAAGGTCACGGTGACGGGCGACCGCACGACGAGCCTCGAGGCGCGCGAGACGGTGACCGTGGGCGGCGACCTCACCCTCACGGTGCACGGCGGCGCGCTCTCGCAGGTGGCCGGCGAGCACCGGCTCTCGGCCGACGAGGGCTTCACCGCGGAGTCGGGCGGCAACAGCGCGGCCACGCTGGCGCCCGACGGCGCGACGCTCAAGGCCGCGAAGATCACCGTGCAGGCGACCGAGAGGCTCACGCTCCAGTGCGGCGGCAGCGTGGTCGAGATCAGCGCGCAGGGCGTGAAGGTCACCGCCGCCGACGGCACCGGGCTCGACGTGCAGGCCGCGAGCGCCACGCTCAAGAGCGCCGCGGGCGCGCAGCTCGCGCTCCAGGGGCCGCAGGCGCAGCTCACGAGCCCCGCGGTCACCACGGTGCAGGGCGCGCTGGTGAAGATCAACTGACTACGGCGACGGCGTGGCCGCGGGCGGCGGCGGGTGGTCGGCGCGGTCGTGGAGCAGGCGCCACGCGACGAGCGCGAGGCCCACCATCGCCGCGAGCACGAGGGCCGTGGCCGTCACGCTCGACCGCGAGGGCCTGGGCGCGGGCGCGGGCGGCTGCGCGCCGGGCCACGAGAGCGCGCTCACGGCGCGGCGCGGGGCCTCCTTCGCGGCCTCGTGCACGGCGCGGTCGTAGGAGGTCATCACGGTGCTGAGGAGCTGCATGCGGGCCACGTGGCGCTCGCTGCGGTCGAGGATCTTCGTCCTGGCGCCGTCGAGCTCGAGCGAGGGGCGCGGGTCGTCGGGCGCGTCGTCGAGGGCGACGGTGCGCGCGAGGGCGTCGGGCGCCTCGGGGCGCGCGACCTGGAGGGTCGCGAGGTCGTCGTCGCCGTCGTCGGAGAAGCTCGGCGCGGGCGCGAGCGCGGGCATCGGGCCCTCGACGGGCAGGGGCAGGGGCGCGCCGTCGGGGCGAGGGGCGGGGGCGTTGCGGCGGCGCTCCACGGCGGCGCCGAAGCTCTCGGGGCGGGGCGCGGGCGCCGCGACGCCCTTCACCGCCGCCTTGGGGTCGGGCACGGTGGTGACGGGGTCGGGCGTCTCCCACGCGACGTTGAGCGTCGAGCGAAAGACCGCGGCGTTGGGGAAGCGCTCCTCGGGCTTCTGCTTCATCGCGAGCACGAGCGCGTCCCACACGGCGTCGGGCACGTCGGCGCGGCCGACGTAGCGTAGCGAGAGGGCGGCCGAGGTGTTCTCCTGCGGCGGGTCGGCGAGCGCCTCGAGGATCAGGAGCCCGAGCGAGAACACGTCGCTCGCGACCGTGGCCTCGGCGCCCGCGAGCTGCTCGGGCGAGTCGCACCGGGCCGCGCGCGCGCTGCGCCGGGGCACCTCGGGCGCGTCGGCGAGGGGGCCGAGGCCGAAGTCGATCACCCGCACCTCGGCCCCGTCGCCCTCGCGCACCAGCACGCTCGCGGGCGAGAGCGCGCCGTGGCGCGCGGGCTCGGCGAGGCCGTGCATCGCCGCGAAGGCCGCGAGCACGCCGTCGATCACCGCGCGGAGCTGCCCGAGGGGCGGCGGCTCTCCGC
Organism: Polyangiales bacterium; assembly: GCA_039809605.1. Taxonomy (GTDB): domain Bacteria; phylum Myxococcota_A; class Polyangia; order Polyangiales; genus CAISKJ01. The sequence goes on from JBDHVF010000223.1 coordinate 8,966, forward strand.
GCGCGCGGGCGTCGTCGAGGAGCGAGCCCAGCGAGCGGCCTTCGAAGTGCTCGTACACCACGAAGGGCCGCCGGCCGTGCAGGCCGAAGTTCACCATGGGCAGCGCGAGCTTGTGGCGCAGCGTGCGGAGGGACTTGAAGCGCGCCGCGAGGGCCTCGGGCAGCTCGGCGCCGTCGCCCTCGACGGGCCGCAGGAGCTTCACCGCCACGAGGCGGTTTTCGAAGCGCGTGTCCCTGGCCTTCCACACCTCGCCGAGGCCGAAATCGTCGAGGCGCTCGAGGAGCGCGTAGCGGTCGGCCACGCGCTGTTCACCGCCCTCGCTCGCGTCTGCTCCCGGTCGCGTCTCCGACTGCTCCATCGAGGCGTGGGAGCGTCGTCGATGACGCCCGCCCGCGCAAGTCGTCGGGTCGCGGCGCGGGCGCGGGGGGCGTTCCCTGGTGCGCCCGCGGGGCGCCCGCGGTATATCGCCCGCGAAACGCGAGGCCCGCGATGATCGGCCGTCTCATCGACTTCTCGGCGAGGAACCGCGCGCTCATGCTCTTCTTCGCGCTCGCCCTCGCGCTCGGTGGCGTGTGGGCGGTGCGCAGCGTGCGGCTCGACGCCATCCCCGACCTCTCCGACCCGCAGGTAATCGTCTTCACCGAGTGGATGGGCCGCTCGCCCACGCTCGTCGAGGACCAGATCACCTACCCCCTGGTGACGGCGCTCCTCGGCGCGCCGCACGTGGTCGACGTGCGGGGTCAGACCATGTTCGGCATGAGCTTCGTGTACGTGGTCTTCGAAGAGGGCACGGACATCTACTGGGCCCGCTCGCGCGTGCTCGAGTACCTCAACACCGTGCGCAACCGCCTGCCGCCCGACGCGCAGACGCGCATGGGCCCCGACGCCACGGGCATCGGCTGGGTCTACCAGTACGCCCTCGTCGACCGCAGCGGGCGCCACGACCTCGGCGAGCTGCGAACCCTTCAAGACTTCTCCCTGCGCTACGCGCTCAACAGCGTGCCCGGCGTCTCCGAGGTGGCCTCGGTCGGCGGCTACGAGCAGCAGTACCAGATCACCGTCGACCCCGATCGCCTGCGGGGCTACGGGCTGGGCATCGCCGACGTCGCGAGGGCCGTGCGGCGCTCGAACGCCGACGTGGGCGGCCGGGTCGTCGAGCTCGCGCAGCGCGAGTACTTCGTGCGCGGCCGCGGGTACGTGCGCAGCGCGAGGGACCTCGAGTCCGTGGTGATCCGCGCGGGCCCCGGCGGCACGCCCGTGCTGGTGCGCGACGTGGCGACGGTGCGCGTGGGCGGCGAGATCCGCCGCGGCGCCGCGGAGTTCGACGGCCAGGGCGAGGCCGTTTCGGGCATCGTCGTGATGCGCTACGGCGAGAACGCGCT
>JBDHVF010000224.1:0-10346 GCA_039809605.1 Polyangiales bacterium
TCGCTCCGCGGGGGCGGGGCGCGCGGCAGCGTTGGGTGGGGGCTCCGCGAAAGCGGCCAGATTGACCTGCGGTTGGTTTGAGGGGTCTCAGAGCGCGTCGTCGAACATGTACGCGGGGAGCAGCGGAGAGGCGGTGCCCGTGGCGACGACCCAGAGCTGGTGGGCGGCGCGGGTGGCGCCGATGTGCAGGAGGTGCCGCGACTCGTCGTCGACGGGGTACTGCGACGCGGTCACGTCGACGAGGATCACGTAGTCGAACTCGAGGCCCTTCACCTGACGGATGTCGGTGACCTCGACGCCGGGGCGGAAGCTGAAGTCCTGGTCGCGCACGCGCGAGAGCCGCGGGACCTCGGCGCGCTCGAGGCCGTGAAAGTACACGTCGGCGCGCTCGGGCTCGCGCGCGATCACGGCCACGTTGGCGCGCGGCTCGTGCAGCGACAGCTCGCGCAGCGCCTCGCCGAGAAAGGCCACGGCCGCGCCGATGTCTTGAAACCCGTGGAACTCTACGGGCGCTCCGTGGCGCGTGGCGAGCGGGGGCTCGGGGTCGGCCAGCGGGCCGAGCACCGCGCGCGCGAAGGCGAGCACCTCCATGGTGGAGCGGTAGCCGATGCGCAGGGGCTCGACGGCCACGCTCTCGAGCCCGAGGTCGCGCAGCACGGTGCGCCAGTCGGTGAAGCCGTTGTCCATGAGCAGCCGCTGCGCCGTGTCGCCCGCGAGGGTGACCGAGCGGTCGTCGCTGGTGATGTCCATCAGCGCCGAGAGCTCGACGGGCGAGAGGTCCTGCGCCTCGTCGACGAAGAGGTGCTCGTAGCGAAGGGGCTGCTTGTTCGGCCCGCGCAGCCCTCCGCGCTTGAGCTGGTAGAGCCGCACGAGCAGGGCGTCGTCCTCGGGGTCGAGCGCGGGCTCCTCGACGTCCTCGGCCACGCCGTCGGCGCCCACGGCGCGCCCGTGGTCGTCGTCGAGGTGCGCGTCGCCCTCGTCGTCGTCGTTCGACTCGCGCCACGCGCGGCGGCTCTCTCGCGCCTCGTCGGCCGCCTCGCGCGCCTCGCTCGCCTCGCGCTCGTGGCCCTCGCCCTCCTCGTCGCGGGCCTTCCTGCGCTCGGCCCGCTCGGCGCGGCGCTCGGCGCGCTCCTCGCCCTCTTCGACCTCGGCGTCTCGCTCGGCGTGCACCCAGCGCGAGAGGTGCTCGCTCGACCAGCGCACCGCGTTGGCGACCTCGTCGGCCGAGAACGCCTCGGGGTCCTCCTTCGCGAGCGCCTCTCGAATGGCCCGCGCGTCGGTCACGAGCTCGGCCCAGTCCCACACCACGTCGCGCGCGCGGCGCATCCACCGGTCGAGCGGCCGCTGGAGCTCGAGCTCCACGCGCCTGCCGAGCGACGGGCCCTTCACGCCCGCGAGCTCGCGCTCGCCGCGGAGCCACTGCATCACCGCCGACACCTTGCGCGACAGGGCCGCGTCGCCGAGCTGCTTCCACGCCTTCGCGAAGGCCTCGCCCGCGCCCGCCCGCTCGGCCGTGGCCTGGAGCTCGTCGCGCGCGTCGGCGTCTTCGCGGGCCAGGCGCGCGTCGATGAGCCGCAGCATCACGGGGTGCTTCTTGAGCCGGCTCACCACCACCGGGGTCATCTCCGAGTACTCGGTGGGCGTGCGCGGCAGGTGCCTCTGGCGGGTCTTCGCGATCCAGTCGGAGAAGGTCGCGACGTGCACGCCCTCGACGCCCAGCGCGGGCAGCACCCGCACGATGTACGAGGCCAGCGCGCGGTTGAACACCACGACCATCATCCGGTCGGGCGTGAAGCGCTTCGGGGTGTTGAACGCCAGCCACGCCATGCGGTGCAGGCCGATGGTGGTCTTGCCGCTGCCCGCGCCGCCCTGGATCACCACGATGCCCGAGTGCGGCTTCGTGATGAGCTCGAACTGCCGCGGGTCGATGAGCGCGGGGATCTCGGGCAGGTGCTTGTCCTCGCGGCCGTCGACGCCCGCGCCGAGGCGCCCGCGGCCGCGGCGCGCGGCGCGGCGCTCGTCTTCGGTGGGCGGGCGCACGGCGCTGAGCTGGCCGCCCTCGAGCTTCGCGGTCACGTCGGCGCCGCGAGTCCAGCCGCCCCGGGTGAGAAAGAACACGCCCTGCGGGGCCACCACGCGGCGCAGCCTCGCGTCGCGGATCACCACCGCGCGCCGCATGGTCACCTCGCCCTCGACCGTGCGGCCGCCGATCTCCTCCTCGTACTCGTCGCCCTCGCTGTAGCGGTAGTAGATCTTCGAGACGGGCGCGTCGCGCCAGTCGACCACGCGCACGCCGCTGTCGGTGTCGACGTACGTGCTGTTGCCGATGAGCACGTCGCGCACGCGGCCCCCCTCCTTGAGCTTCATGTGCCCGAAGTACGGAGAGGAAGGGTTCACGGACCCGACGGTGACCTCGGCGCGCCGGGTGGCGACGTTGCGCAGGCGCTCCATCTCCGCGAGCAGCGCGGGCACGTCCTCCATGCGGGCCTCGCCGATGGCGTCGCGCAGCTCGATGAGCTCCTGGTCGTAGTCCTTGCGGCCGGTCACGCGACGCTCGCGCGCGTTCTCGAGCACGCGGGCGAGGGTCTTCTCCTCCTCGGCCACGATGCGCTGCATCTCGGGGTCGGCGGGTTCGTGCGGCGCGCTGTTCGGGTCGTCGTTCATCGGGGGGCCGGGGGTTGTAGTCCAACCTTCGAGGGTTGTCATTGTGCCGAGGGGGTCACGACGCTAGGGTTCCGGCGGTGAGCCCCACGCTGGCCATCGAGGCGGCTGGACTGGTCGTCGCCATCGCGCCGGTGCTGGTGCTGGTGATGATCTTCCGATACGCCGACTCGGCCCGGCCCGAGCCCAAGCGCGAGGTGCTCGCCACGATGGCCCTGGGCTTTCTCGTGTGCGTGCCCGTGGCCGCCGTCGAGGTCGCGGCCAAGCGCGCCCTCGGGCCGTGGGCCCTCGCGGGGGGGCGCTTCCTCGACGCGTACCTCGTCGCGGCCCTCACCGAAGAGGCCGCCAAGATGGCCGTGGTGTTCCTCTGGCCGTGGCGCCGCCGCTTCGACGAGGTGATGGACGGCGTGGTCTACACCTCGGCCGCCTCGCTGGGCTTCGGCCTGCTCGAGAACCTCATCTACGTCGACGCCCGCTTCGCGTCGCTCTTCTGCTCGGTGCCCGGCGTCGCCCCGCTGTGCAGCGGGCACACGGCCGCGGGCAGCCTCGAGGGCGTGATCCTCGGCGTGGTGAGGGCCATCACCGCGGTGCCCATGCACGCCGTCGCGTCGGGCATCATGGGGTACTTCCTCGGCCGCGCGCGCTTCCACGAGTGGAGCCCCGCCGAAGACACCTACGACGACCTGCCCGAGCTCCTGCCCCACGTCCCACGCCCGGCGGCGTGGTCGATCCTTGGGCTCCTCGCCGCCGTGGGCGTGCACGGCACCTACGACTGGGCCGTGTTCGCGATGGGCACGCGGCCCGTGATCTTCCTCGCGCTGCCGCTCATCCTCGGCGGCGCGGTCTTCGCGCTGGTGCGCCTCACGCGCCACGCGCTGCACATCGACGACGAGCGCCTCGGCCCGGGCCGCCGCCCGTCGCTCGTCGACGCCATCGCGCCCGACCCCTCGGTGGCGGCGCGCCCTGTGGTGGCGGGCGCGGTGGCGACCAACGCCCCGTCGGCGCTGCCGCCGCCGTGAGGGCATTAGCCCGCGAGCTCGCGCTCGATGGCCTCCCACTCGCCCATGAGCGCCTCGATGCGCGGGCCGAGCGCGGCCTCTTCGTCGGCGAGCGCCTTCTGCGCCTCGGCCGGCGTGCGCTCGTAGAAGCCGTCGCTGCCCCAGAGCGCCTCGATCTCTCGCTTGCGGGCCTCGGCCTGCTCGATCGCGGCGAGCACCTTGTCGCGCTTCGCCGGCAGCGATTGCAGTCGGTTGCGGCGCTTCTTCTCCTCGGCGCGCTGGGCCTCACGTGACGCGTCGCTCGAGGCCGCCCTCTGCGCGCGGGCCTCGTCGCGGGCGCGTAGAGACACGGCGTCGGCGTCGAGGTGGTCGTCGCCGCACTGCGCGAGGTAGTCGTCGTAGGTGCCGGGCACGTCGCGCAGCCCCTCGGCGGTGACCTCGATCACGCGCGTGGCGAGCTGGGAGACGAACCACCGGTCGTGCGAGACGAAGAGCACCGTGCCCTCGTACGCGCGCAGCGCCTCGACGAGCGCGCCGATCGACTCGAGGTCGAGGTGGTTGGTGGGCTCGTCGAGCACCAGCACGTTGGGCCGCCCCGCGATGATCGTCGCGAACACCAGCCGCGCCGCCTCGCCGCCCGAGAGCATCGCCACGGGCTTGTCGACCTCCGCGCCCGAGAAGAGCATGTGACCGAGCAGCGAGCGCACCTCGGTCTGCGACGCCGTGGGGCGCAGCGCCGTGATCACCCGCAGGGGGGTGTCCGAGGGGTCGGTGAGCAGCTCCTTGTGGTCCTGCGCGAAGTAGCCGGGGCGGGCCTCGTAGCCCCACATGGCGCTCCCCGCGTCGGGCGCGAGGCGGCCCATGGCGATCTTGAGCAGGGTCGATTTGCCGAGGCCGTTGGCGCCGAGCACCGCCACCTTCTCGCCGCGCCGGATCGAGAGCGACACGCCGCGCAGCACGCGCTTGTCGCCGTACGACTTCGAGAGGCCGTCGACGGTGAGCACCTCGCGGCCGCTCGGGCGCTCGGGGTCGAAGCGAAAGCGCGGCGCGCGCCGCGAGCTCTCGGCCACCTCGACGACCTCGATGCGCTCGATCTGCTTGAGCCGGCTCTGGGCCTGGCGGGCCTTGGTGGCCTTGGCGCCGAAGCGCTCGACGAAGGCCCGCTTCGCGGCGATCTCGGCCTCGGCGCGCGCGGCCTCGCGCTCCTGCTGCTCGCGCACGGCGGCCTTCTGCGCCACGAAGGCCGAGTAGTTGCCGGTGTAGACGGTGACCGTGCCGTAGTCGACGTCGAGCACGTGCGTGGCCATGCGGTCGAGAAAGCGCTGGTCGTGCGAGATGACCACCGCGCACCCGCGGTAGCCCGCGAGGAACTTCTCGAGCCACCGGATCGAGAGGATGTCGAGGTGGTTGGTGGGCTCGTCGAGCAGCAGCGCGTCGGGGCCGCCCACGAGCACCTGCGCGAGCAGCACGCGGAGCTGAAAGCCGCCCGAGAGCGTCGAGAGGGGGTCGCGGTGCGCGCGCGCGGGGATGCCGAGCCCCACGAGGATCGCGCCCGCGCGGGCCTCGAGCGTGTAGCCGTCGAGCGCCGCGATCTGCTCCTCGAGGAGGGCCGCGCGCGAGGGGTCGGGGTGCTCGCCCGCCGCGAGCGCGTCGCGCTCCTTCAAGAGCGCGTACACGCGCTCGTCGCCGCGCATCGCCACGTCGACGATGGGCGCCGAGCCGTCGAGGAAGCGGTCCTGGCGCAACACGCCCACGCGCGCGTCTCGGGGGATCGAGACCGCGCCCTCGCTCGCGGGCTCGTCGCCCGCGATGATGCGCAGGAGCGTGGTCTTGCCCGCGCCGTTGGCCCCCACGAGCCCGTAGCGCGAGCCCTGGTTGAGGTTGAGCGAGACGTCTTCGAAGAGCGTGCGGTCGGCGAAGGACTTTCCGAGCCGGGTCAGTGCGATCATGGGAGCAGAAGTTGTAGCTACTTCATCGCGCGGCGCTGGGCGCGGTTGAGCTTGCCGCCCTCCATCTCGAGGATGGCCTTGCGGGCGTCGGGGTCGTTGCGAAGAACCTCCTGCGCGATCTGCTGCATCTCGGGGCGAACGCCCGAGCCGGGCATCATGAAGCGCCCGAGGTACTGGAAGTTCTCCTTGCACATGGCGGCCATGTCCTTGCGCACCGAGTCGCGCTTCGACTCGGCCCAGTTGGCGAAGATGCGCGCGTAGAGCAGCGGCACGCGCGCGTTGGCGTAGGCCGCGTCGTCGGGCGAGAAGGTCGAGAGGATGTCGCGGGCCTCCTTGACCTTGCCCGTGCGGGCCCACGCCTCGGCCACGGTGGCGGCCATCACGGCGCGCACCTCGGGCTGCTGGATCTGCGAGAGCTGGATCTCGTCGGCGAGGCGCGCGGCCTCCTCGACGCGGTTCTTCACGAGGTAGACCTGGGCCTTCATCCCGCGCACCTCGTTGAGGAGCATCGCGGGCACCTTCTTCATGTCGATGGAGTCGAGCGTGGCGACGGCCTTCTCGGGGTCCTCCTGCAGCTCGAGCTGCGCGCGCATGAGGGTGTTGGTGACGTCCTTGTCGACCGACTCGCGGGCCTTGAGCTCCTCGATGGCGGCCTTGCGCGCCTCGGGGCTCTCGGTGGCCCTCTTCGCGAGGTTCATCAGCGACGTCTGCTTCTGGTACCAGCGCCAGGTGTAGAGCCCGAAGCCCGCCAGCGCGACGGTCACAACGCCGAGAAAGACCATCGTGCCGGTCGAGCGGCTCGCGATGGCGAGCGCCCACAGCGCGAGGAACACCGCGCCCGCGATCACGAGGTTGCGGTAGCGGATGTTCAGCCCCGTGCCCGGCGCGGGCGCCGCGGGTACGTTCTTCTTCGGCGATGTTTCGGCCATACGCCCGGTCAGGTACTCTCCCCGGCCCGCGGTTGCAAGATCCCGCGGCGGCGCCCTCATGAGCCTCTCCCGTCGCAGCTTCCTCGCCTCGCTCGCGGCGCTCCCGGCCGCGGCGGTCGCGCAGGCGCCGGGCCGCGGCGCCCCCGTCGACGACGCGCTCGTGCGCCTCGCGGGGTCGTGCATCCTGGGCGGGTCGCGCGCGCCGCTCCTGCACCCGACGCTCGCGTCGATGCTCTCGCGCGGCGCCCTCGCGGGCGTGCTGGTGGCGAGCGAGAACTTCGACACGGCCTGGGGGCTGCGCGCCATCACCGACGCGGTGCGCGCGCACACGCCCGAGGGCGCCGCCCCCGCGCTCGTCGCCGCCGACCAGGAGGGCGGCACCGTCTCGCACCTCTCGCCCGTGCTCCCTCGCATGCCGTCGGTGCACGAGCTCGGCGTCGTCGACGACCCGTCGCTCACCGAGCGCTGGGGCGCGGCCATGGGCGCCGACCTGCGCCGCGCGGGGGTGAACTTCAACCTCGCGCCGGTGCTCGACGTGCGCACCAACCCTCGCAACATGGTGGTGTTCCTTCGCACCTTCGGAACGCGGCCCGAGGTGGTGGCGCGCCACGCGCGGCCCATCGTGTCGGGCATGCTGGGCGCGGGCGTGCTCGCGTGCGCGAAGCACTTCCCCGGTCACGGCGACACGGCGACCGACAGCCACCAGGGCTTGCCTCGCGTATCGCACGACCTCGCGCGCCTCGAGTCCGTCGAGCTCGTGCCCTTCCGCGAGGTGATGGACCTCGCCCCCGCGGTGATGCTCGCCCACGTCGTGTACGCGGGCGTCGACGGCGCGCGCCCCGCGACGCTCTCGCGCGCCATCGCGCACGGGCTCCTGCGGGAGCGCATGGGCTTCCGCGGCGTGGCCGTCTCCGACGACCTCGAGATGGCGGCGATCCGCGCGAACTGGGGCGTCTCCGCGGGCGCGGTGCGCGCGATGGAGGCCGGCTGCGACCTGCTCATCATCGCGCACACCCCCGGCTTCGCGCTCGAGGCCGCGCGCGCGATGGCCCGCCGCGCGGCCGACGACGAGGCCTTTCGCGAGAGGCTCGAAGAGGCGTCGGGGCGCGTGCGCGCGATGCGCGAGAGGCTCACGCAGCCGGTGCCCGAAGGCGCCGTGCGAGACACGTCGGCGAGGGTCATCCGCGAGGTGGCCCGACGCACCCTCGCTCGCGGGCGCCGCCCGCGCCGCGCCGCCCCCGACCCCACGCGCGCCCCGCAGGGATAGACCCCATCGCCTGCTGACTGACCAGAAAGTCAGTTCGTCGCTTGTGCCCTCCCGCCACTGACTGAATAGTTAGTCAGTTCCATGACCCGTGAGGGTCATGCGCGAGGAGGCGACGCCCATGCTGCCGACGGTCGAGACGCTGCGCACGACGATGGATCTGGCCTACACCTGGGACTACACCTCGCAGGTTCGCTCGCTGCGCGACCTCTACGCGAAGTCGAAGGACCTCCAGTGGGACGGCGCGCGGGACCTGCCGTGGGAGACCGACGTGGACCCCGAGGGGCCGCGCTTCCCCGACGCGGTGGTGCCCATCTACGGCAGCGACATCTGGGAGGCGATGACCGACGCGGAGCGTCGACGGCTCAAGATCGAGGTGTCGTCGTGGATGCTCTCGCAGTTCCTCCACGGCGAGCAGGGCGCGCTGCTCGCGACGAGCCAGCTCGTGACCTGCGTGCAGAACCCCGACGCGAGGCTCTACGCGTCGACGCAGGTGATGGACGAGGCCCGCCACGTCGAGGTCTACGAGCGCTACCTGCGCGAGAAGATGAACCTCACGTACCCCGTCACCCCGTCGCTGAAGTCACTGCTCGACGTGATCCTCACCGACGCCCGCTGGGACATGAAATACCTCGGCATGCAGGTCATGGTCGAGGGCCTCGCGCTCGCGGCCTTCGGCGTGATCCGCGAGATGACCGACGAGCCCCTCCTCCGCGCGCTGACGGCGAGCGTCATCCGTGACGAGGCGCGTCACGTCGCGTTCGGCGTGCTCTCGCTCAAAGACACCTTCCGCGAGATGCCCGCGGGCGAGCTGCGCGACCGTGAAGACTTCGTGATCGAAGCCTCGCGGCTGATGCGCGACCGCTTCCTCGCGCCCGAGGTCTGGGCGAAGATGGGTCTGCCCGTCGAGGCCTGCTGCGAGTACGCGTTGAACTGCCCCTTGATGCTCGAGTTCCGGTGTATGTTGTTCTCGAAGATCGTGCCGAACCTCAAGCGGCTGGGGCTCCTCACCGATCGCGTGCGCCCCGCGCTCCACGAGCTCGGGGTGCTGAGCTTCGAGCACGTCGACCCCGACGCGCCCCCCTTCGCCGACGCAGCAGAATGAACGAACGCACCTCGCAACGCCCCGCAGCCAGCAACGGCCTCGCCCCGCGCGTGCGCGACGCCGACGCCACCCGCGCGCGGGTGCTCGAGGCCGCCGAGGTGCTCTTCGCGCGCAAGGGCTTCGACGGCACGCGCCTGCGCGAGGTGGCCGAAGACGCCCGCGTGACCGTGCCCCTGGTGTGCCACCACTTCGGCGACAAGGACTCGCTCTACGCCGCGGTGATCGAGCACGGCCTCGAGCGCTTCGCCTCCATCGGGTGGGACGTGCTCCGCCGCGGCCACACCGTCGCCGAGCAGCTCGCGAGCTTCGTGCACGGGCTCATCGACTTCGCCGCGCACGCGCCCAACATCACGGCCATCCTCCACCGCGAGATGGCCGACGGCGGCGCGCGCGCGCGGCCCCTCGCCGAGCGCATGCTCCTGCCGCTCAAGCAGGCGGCCACCGAGACCCTGCGCGCGGCGCAGGCCCGCGGCGAGGTGCGCGCCGAGCTCGACACCGAGATGGTGGTGCTGCACATCGTAGGCGCTGTGCTCTACCCCTGCCTCGCGGCGCCCCTCGTGCAGATCGTGTGGGGCGATGATCCGCAGGTGGGCGAGTTCGTCGAGCGCCGCAAGCGCGCCCTCGTCGACCTGCTGCTGCCCCTCGTGGTGGGCCCGCAGCGGGCGTGACCCGTCACCTCCGCGCGAGGCGCGCCGAGCCGAGCACCCTCGCGCGCGAGGCCGCGTCGGGCTGCAGCGCCGCGAGGTGCGCGAGCGCCGCCCCGTTGTCGGGCTGACGTCGCAGCGTCTCGCGGAAGGCCTGCGCCGCGTCGTTCCACCGCTCGAGGCGCACGAGCGCGAGGCCGAGGTTGAGCGTGGGGTTGGGGTCGTCGGGCAGCAGCACCGCGGCCTGCTGGAGCGGGCCCACGGCGCCCTCGGGCTGCCCCGCGGCGAGGCGCATGGCGCCCAGGCCGTTCCACGCGGCGCCCGTGTTGGGCGCGCGCTCGGTGGCCTCGAGAAAGGCCCGCATGGCGCCGTCGCGGTCGCCCGTGCGCGCGAGCGCCACGCCCAGGTTGGTGCGCGCCGCCGCGTGCGAGGGGTTGCGCTGAAGGGCCTCGCGAAAGCTCTCGACCGCGCGCGCGAACTGCCCCTCGCGCAGGTCGAGGTCGCCCTGCGCCACCCACGCCTCGGCGTCGTCGGGGCGCAGCCGCGCGGCGCGCAGCACCTCGGCGCGGGCGGCGTGCAGGTGCTCGGGGCCGAGCTCCGAGAGCACCACGCCGTACGCGAGCCACGCCTCGCCGTTCTCGCGGTCGACGCCGAGCGCCCGCTCGAGGAGCGCCCTCGCGCCCGCGAGGTCTCCCCTCGCGCGCGACACCTGCGCGAGGTTGATGATGGGTGAAGGGTCCGCGGGGTCGGCCTGCGAGGCCGCGCGGTAGGCCTCGGCCGCGCCCTCGACGTCGCC
>JBDHVF010000225.1:0-10312 GCA_039809605.1 Polyangiales bacterium
CGCGAAGGTGCGCGACAGCGTTGGGTGGGGGGACACGTCGCACACGCGAAAGCGGCAAACTTGACGTGAAGTTGGTACGAGAGGGTCACTCGAGCTTCACCGCGCGGCCCCACTTGAGGTGAGGCCCTCCCGACGCGCCGCCCACGAGCACCCAGAGGAGCTTGCACGCGGGGCGCACCGTGGGCTCGGGCGCGACGCCGTCGGTGAGGTAGACGCAGCCGTCCCAGGGCGCCGCGCGGCGATGCTCGTTGAGCCACTTGAACGCGGGGTCGAACGAGGTGCCGCCGCGGCCGCCGACCTTGTCGGGCGGGCGCCCGCGGTAGTCGAACACCCTCTGCACCGCGGCGTCGCACTCGACGACCACCACCTCGGCGCCCTGGCGCCACATCGCGTGGATCTCCGCGAAGAACGCCGAGAGGTCGCCGTCGGAGATGGACCCCGACGTGTCGACCACCACGGCCATGCGCTGGTAGCGCTTGACCTTGATGCCCGGGATCGTGTGGTAGCGCTTGCTCCGGCGCTGCCAGGTGCCCGCGAGGCGCGTGCGGCGCGCGCTCGCCGAGAAGATCCGCAGCGCGCGCTTCCAGTCGACCTTGGGCGAGCGGCGCTCGATGGCCGCCGTGATGAGCTCGCGCAGCGGGCCCGGCAGCGCGCCCCAGCCCCGAGGGCCCGCGCGGTCGCGCGCCTGCACCACGAGGCGGTCGAGGTCGGCGCCCGCCACGGCCTCGTCGGCGTCGCCGCCCGCGCCCCATCGCCCGTGGTCGCTGTGCCACCGCGGCGACTGGAGGATCCTCCGCAGCGCATCGGCGCTCTTCGGCGCGCCCTTCGTGGGCCCGTCGCCGCCCGCGTCGAGCGACCTCGCGAGCGAGGCGAGGCGCTCGTAGTACCACTCGACGGTCCTGTCCTTCTCGAGCCCGAGGTCGGGGAAGGTCGCGAGGGTGATCGCGTCGTCGGGGAGCTTCCACGGCGACGCGATGAACTGGTTGACCACGAGGTCGGCGGCGAGGTTGAAGACCAGCGGGTCGTGGCGCTCTCGCTTCACGCGAAAGAGGTGCCTGAAGAGCAGGTGCAGCGCCTCGTGCTTGATCACCGCGACGCGCTCGGGGCCCTTGCGCAGCTTCTTGAGAAAGAACTCGGGGTTCACCGTGAGGGTCACGCGCGAGCCCGAGAGCGACACCGACGCCGTGGGGGTCGAGTCGTCGACCGCGCGCACCACCGAGCCGAGCAGGTGGCCGAAGAAGGGCTCCTTCAAGAGGAGCTGGATCACCGCGCGCGCGAGCTCGTCGTGGGCCGCCTGGCTCATCGCGGGTCACATCCCCGCGAGCATGAGCTCGGCGAGGCGCTTGTCGCGGAGCATGGCCTTCACCGCGTCGGAGCCGTCGGCGAGCAGGTCCTTGTGCAGCGCCACGCGCAGGTCGTTGGGCAGGTCCCTGAGGAGCAGGAACGACACCAGGTTCTCGGCGTGCCTCGGGCCCGGCGCGTAGCCCTGGCGCGTGACGGCGATCGCGAGGCGCGTGCACACCGTCGAGAGCCGGTCGACGCGCCGGCCGCCGCCCTTCGCCTCGGCGAGCCGCTCGACGCGCCTCGCCACGGCCTTGAAGTCCTCGGCGTCGAGGATCTCTTCGGGGTCGATGAGCTCCGAGAGGTTGTCGGCCACGAAGCTCATGAACGTGGCGGCGGTGACGTCGTCGAGCGAGCTCATGGCGAGCGTGTGCACGAGCTCCGTCTCGGCGCGCAGGTCGCCGAGCTCGCGGATCTGCTCGAAGAACTGCGTGAGCGAGCGGGCCGTGGTGCGCCGCCCGGTCACCACCTCGGGGTAGGTGAGCACGAACGCGATGCCCCGCGGGTCGACGCCCGCGCGCGTCGCCCACGCCGCCCACGCCTTCGCGTCGAAGGTCATCGTGACGTGCAGCATGCGCGTGAGCATGGCGTCGTCCATGGGCGTGACCGAGTAGTCGCCGCCCTCGGGGTTGGCCGTCGCCACGATCTGCCAGCGCCGCGGCAGGCTCCACGAGAACGTCTCGAAGTTCTGCAGGAGCTGCATGAGCCCGCGCAGGATGCGGTCGTCGGCGCGGTTGAGGTCGTCGAGCAGGAGGATGCCCGGCCCCTCGTCTTTGGGCACCCACGCGGGCGGCGCGAAGACCGTGTACTCGTCGCCGTGCTTCGTGGGGTCGGGGTCGACGAGCGTCGGCAGGCCGTGCAGGTCGCCCATTTCCTCGAACTGCGCCGGGGCGCAGTAGGCGAAGCGCCAGTTGTTCTCGCGGGCGTAGTCCTGCACGACCATGGTCTTGCCGAGGCCGTGCGTGCCCCAGATGCACACGGGCGTGCCGGGGCGCCCGGCCTCCTGCGCGCGGAGGTTCTGCTGAAACACGTGGTGCAGCGTCTTCTTGAGCCGCGTGGGGTCGAGCTTCGCGCCGTAGCAGAGCAGGTCGGTCACGGTGACAATTCCTCGGGGGGAGCGTCGCGGAGGCTAGCGGACGAAGCGCGCGAGCGCGAGGGGCACGTGCGACGCCGTCACCCCGCTGCCGCGGAGCGTGAGCGCGTGGAGCGGGAGGCCCGCGAGCGCCGACACGTCGCTCACCAGCTTGCACCACGAGAGGTTGATCGAGCGCAGCGTGGGGACGCGCCCGAGCGCCGACACGTCGGCGAGCTGCGCCGACGACGCGAGCGACACCGCGACGAGCGCGGGGAAGTGCTCGAGCGCCGAGAGCTCGCGCAGGTCGGTGCCGTCGAGCTCCAGCGCCGTGAGCTTCACCAGCGCGGGCAGGGGGCTCCGCGGCAGCCACGCGGTGCCCGAGTACGACGCCCCGACGCGCTGGAGCGACCGGAGCGACTCGAGCCCCCGCACCTCGCGGAGCTCGCGGTTCGACGGGGCGTGCAGCCGCTCGAGGGCGTCGCAGCCGGTGGCGTCGACCACGCGCACGCCCTGGGCCCACTGGAGGTTCAGGTCGCGCAGCGCCGCGCACCCGCGCACCGAGACGGTGTGCACGCCCGGCGCGCTCGACACCTGGAGCGCCTCGAGCCCGGCGTGCCCGTCGAGCGTGAGGGCGCCGTCGCCCCGTACCCCGTGCACCGTGAGCCGCTTGAGCCTCGGCGCGTCGCGCAGCGCGCCGAGGCGCTCGAGCGCGACGTCGTGGAGGGAGAGCTCCTCGAGGCGCGCGAGGCGCCCGAGGTCGGGCAGCTCGCCGCCGGTCTGCCGCAGGTGCAGCGCTGCGAGCGAGGGGTGGCCCTCGAGGGCCTCGGCGTGCGTGACCGCGGGCACGTTCCACACGTCGAGGCGCGCGAGCCTCGTGAACGCGCGCAGGGGCTCGAGGTCGAACGGCGCCGGGTGCTTCGGGTCACGGTTGCCCTGAAAGAACAGCGCCGTCACGCCCTCGCGCAGCGCGCGCGCGGGCTCGCAATCGCCGGGCGCCGCGGCCGCGAGCGCGAGCGCGGCCCGCTCGCGGAAGGGCCTCGCGGGCTCGGTGTCGTCGAAGAAGGTGCCCTCGAAGCGCAGCTCGCCGCAGGGGCGCTTGCGGTCGGGCGGCGCCCACGTCACCCCGCGCAGGAGCTCGGCGTAGAGCGCGGGGTCCTCGAGCGCGCGCACGAGCTCGACGCCCTGGTCGACGGTCTCGGGGTCGCGCGTGAGCAGGAGCTTCTTGAGCCTCGTCCACGCCTTGCGGTGATCCTTCGGCACCCCTTCGGGCACCAGGGGCTTGCGCGGCGCGGGCGGCGGCTTCGCCTCGAGCCTCTTGAGCTCGGCGTCGCGCGCGAACGAGGCGACCCTGCGGAGGTTCGCGTCGAGCGACGACCTGTCGACCGCGGTGCCCGTGAGCACCAGCGCGCGGAGCTTCGGCAGCGCGGCGAGCGGGGAGACGTCGGAGACCCTCGCGCAGCCCCGCAGGCTCACGCGCGCGAGCTCGGGCTTGCCCGCGAGCTCCCCGACGCCCTCGATGGGCGCGCCTTCGACCACGCACTCCACGAGCGCCGCGCAGCCCTCGACGCCCGCGAGCGAGGCGAGCGCGGCGGCGCCCGTGAGCTGCAGCGACGTGAGCTTCGGCGCGCGGGCCAGCGCGCGCACGCTCCCGAGCGCCGCGCACCGCGAGATCGACACGCGCTCGAGGCCCTCGTTGCCCTCGACGCCGTCGAGCGAGCGCAGCTCGGGCGCGTTCGCGAGCACCAGCGCCGTGAGCCCCCGCGTGCCCCGCAGGCCCGCGAGGCTGCGCAGCGCCGGGGCGTGGGCGAGGTCGACCGCGCGCAGGTCGCACGCCGCGAGCGCGTCGAGGTCGGTCAGGGGCGTGTGCGACACGACGAGCTTCGTGAGCGAGGCGAGGCCGTCGAGCGGCGCGAGGCTCGTGAGCGCGTTGCACGAGCGCAGCTCCAGCGCGCGGAGCGAGCGCGCGGCCGCGAGGGCGTCGAGCGACGCGAGCTGCGGGCACCAGTCGAGCCGCACCCGCTCGAGCCCCGCGCAGGGTTCGAGGCCCGCGAGGCTCGCGAGCGCGGGCGCGCTGCTCACCTCGAGCGCCCGCAGCGACGTGAGGGCGCGCAGGGCGCCGAGGTCGCGCACGGCCGGGCCGAGCGACACGCGGAGCACCTCGAGCGCGGCGAGCTCGCGCGCGACGTCGAGCCCGCCGAGCTCGTGGCACTGCGTGAGGTCGAGCACGCGGAGCGAGGGCAGGTCGCGCAGGGGCGCCTTCGGGGCGAAGGGGCGGAGGCCGACCGTGAGCGTCTCGAGGCTCTGCGACCCCGAGAGGGCCGAGAGGTCGTCGAGGCCGTCGATGCGCAGGAGCGCGAGCTGGCGGAGCCTCGGGAGCTCGGCGAGCGCGTCGAGCCCGGCGGCGCCACGGGCGTCGTGCACGGTGAGCCGCTCGAGGTTGCGCAGCGCGCGGAGCGGCGAGAGGTCGACGGGCTGGCGGTCGTAGGACGCCGCGCGCGTCACGTCGAGGCTGGTGATCGCGTCGATGAGCCTCGTCGCCTCGGCGCTCTCGGGCGGCGCGGCGGCGATGAGGCGCAGCGCGAGGGCGACGTCCCACGCGCCCTTCGACGGCGCGCCCGAGAGCTCGCCGCCGACGTGGAGCTGGCCGTACGCCTGCGCGTCGCGCCCGTCATGGGGAGGGGGCGGGGCCCACGTGACCGGCCCGAGCAGGCGGTCGAAGAGGGCGGGGTCTTCGAGCGACCGGAGGAGCTCGACGCCCTGCTCGACGAGGGCCTCGTCGCGCGCGAAGAGGAGCTTCTTGAGCTGCGGGAGCGGAGGGCGAGCGTCGGCCATGGCGGCGCGAGAGCGTACACGAAGCCTCGATCGCGCGGCCTCTCCAGCCTTTCGTTGATCTCCGACGGGCTCGCGGCAGGAATTCACGACGTGCTCCAGAACGCCACACGCGCGGGCTGAAAAGAAGGCGTGGTCGCGAGGGTCGCGCGCGGCACGGGGCGTGCGAGCAATGTCTCTCGAACAACGAGTTTCGCGCGTGAGCGCGAGAGGAGGCGATGGCCCGATGCTGACGCTGCTGCTGATCCTGTTGCTGGTGCTCGCGCTCGGGGGCGGGGGCTGGGGCTACTCCCGCTACGGGTGGGTTGGGATGTCACCGGCCGGGGTGATCGTGCTGATCCTCGTCGTCATGTATTTCGCGGGGTACCTCCGCTGATCTCGAACGGCCGCACATCGCAAGGAGCGCACTGATGAAGACGCAACCGACCGGCGCGTTTCTGACGGACGTGAAGGAGCTCCGCCGCCGCGCGCGCGAGCACATCGAGAAGGGCGCCGTGGTCGAAGGCTACCGCGCCGACCGCGAGACGGTGGTGAAGCTGCTCAACGAGGCGCTCGCCACCGAGCTCGTGTGCGTGCTGCGATACAAGCGCCACTACTTCATGGCCCAGGGCCTCGAGTCGCAGGGCGTGGCGCAGGAGTTCCTCGAGCACGCCAACGAGGAGCAGATGCACGCCGACGAGATCGCGCAGCGCATCACGCAGCTCAACGGCGAGCCCAACCTCAACCCCGAGGGCATGCTCAGCCGCTCGCACTCGGAGTACGTCGAGGGGCGCACCCTCGTCGACATGATCCGCGAAGACCTCGTCGCCGAGCGCGTGGCGATCGAGTCGTACAGCGAGATGATCCGTTACATCGGCGACCGCGACCCGACGACGCGCCGCATGCTCGAGGGCGTGCTCGCCAAGGAGGAGGAGCACGCCATGGACATGGCCGACCTGCTCGCCCGACACGAGTCGCGCGCGAGAGAGAGCTGAACCACTCCCCTTCTTCTCCCCCTCAACGGAGCGAATCCCCATGCGCAGCCACGCCAGGGCCTTCGGTCATCCGATCCACCAGATGCTCGTGCCGATCCCGCTCGGCCTGCTGGTGGTCGGCTCGGTGCTCGACCTCGTGCAGCGCTTCACGAGCATCTCGTGGATCCCCACGGTGTCGTTCTGGAACCTCGTCATCGGCGTCGTCGCCGCGCTCGTCGCGGCGGTCTTCGGGGCCGTCGACCTCTTCGCCATCCCCGACGGCACGCGCGCGAAGTACATCGGCGGCATGCACGCCATCGGCAACGTCACCGTGGTGGGCCTCTTCGCCGTGGCCCTCTTCATGCGCTACGAGCGCCACGTCGACGCGCCCTCGACCCTGGCGCTCGGGCTCGAGGTCGCCGCGCTCGTCCTCAGCGGCGTGACGGGCTGGCTCGGCGGCGAGCTGGTCGACCGCCTCGGGGTGGGCGTCGACGACGGCGCCAACCTCGACGCGCCCAGCTCGCTCACCCACGACTCCCGCGACCTCGGGGCGCGCGTCACCTCGCCCTGAGCCGCCCTCACGCCCGGCGCTTGCGGCGGCCCTTGAGGAGCTGCGTGAAGAGCAGCGTGAGGCGGAAGAGCGAGAGGTAGAGGTCGACCGCGCGGGTGGTGGCGACGCGCTGCACGTCGGCCTCGGGCACGGCGCGCGACTCGTCGGCGAGCGTCTGCGCGTCGTCGCCCACGATGACCAGGGCCGCCGCGAGGCCGAGCACGATCAGCCCCGTCTCGACCCACCCGAGCTCGGGGCCGAGCGTGACGCCCGCGAGGGTGAGCTCGGCGACCTGGCGCACCGCCTCGAGCGCCTGGCGGGGCTTGCGGAGGCTCACGGGCGAGAGCACGCCCACGACGACCATCGCGCCGAGCGAGAAGGCCGCGAGGGCGAGCACGGTGAGCAGGGGCACGAGCTTGAGGGCGAAGACGAGCAGCGCGCCGAAGACGCCCGACACCGTGGCGACGGCGGCGAGGTAGGCGCGCGCGATGCGCTCGTCGGCGTGGCGGCGCACGCCCGACCACAGGAGCATCAGCGCCACGGCGCCGATCACCACGTAGCGCGCGTGGCCCGAGAAGAGCAGCCAGCGCAGGAGCCGCTCGGTGTTGAGCACCACGAGGGCGGTGAGCGTGGTCCAGGCGAGGGCGGCGAGGGTCCAGGCCCAGGTCCAGCGGAGGAGGAGGGGGTTGCGCGGGGGGAGCTCGGTGGTCATCGGCGGCGGCGAGGATACCGCAGCGCGCCCCCGCGCGTCGCGTCACGCGGGCAGGAGCAGCGGCTCGTCGAGCAGGGCGCGCACCCGGCTGACGAGCGCCTCGGGCGAGAAGGGCTTGGCGAGGAAGACCCGCGGGTCTTCGGTGATGGCGCGGGCCACCTCGGGCTGCTCGGCGTAGCCCGAGATGTAGAGCGCGGGCACCCAGGGCCGCCGGGCGCGCACGGCCTCGGCGAGCTCCCAGCCGTAGCGCCGGGGCATCACGAGGTCGGTGAGCAGCAGGTCGATGCCGTCGGGGTGCCGCTCGAGGATCTCCTCGGCGGCGTCGGCGCCCTCGGCCTCGAGCACTTCGAAGCCCCGCGCGCGCAGCAGGCGTGCGATGAGCGCGCGCACGGCCGCGTCGTCGTCGACCACGAGCACGCGCTCGCTGCCGTGCCGCGCGCAGCGCTCGGACGCGAGGCGCTCGCGGGGCGCGACGCCCTCGACCGCGGGGAGGTAGACGGTGAAGGTCGCGCCGCGGCCGGGCTCGCTCTCGACGTGCACCGCGCCGCCGCTCTGCGCGACGATGCCGTACACCGTGGCGAGGCCGAGGCCGGTGCCGCGGCCGGGGCCCTTGGTGGTGAAGAACGGTTCGAAGATGCGCTCGCGGGTGGCGGCGTCCATGCCCACGCCCGTGTCTCTCACGCGGAGGGCGACGTACCGCGCCGCCGGGTCGAGGCCCGCGCGCGCCCCGTCGACGCGCGCCGTCGAGATCGTGAGGTGCCCGCCCGAGGGCATCGCGTCGCGGGCGTTGACCGCGAGGTTCATGAGCACCTGCTCGATCTGCCCCGGGTCGGCGCGCACGACGGCGGGCGCGGCCGCGGGGTCGAGCCTGACCTCGATGTCTTCGCCGATGAGCCGCCGCAGCAGCCGCGCCACGTCGGACATCACCGCGTTGAGGTCGACCTCGCGCGGCTCGAGCACCTGCTGCCGGCTGAACGCGAGGAGCTGGCGCGTGAGCGAGGTGGCGCGGTCGGCGGCCTCCTTCACGACGCGCACGTCGTCGCGCGCGTCGCCCGCCGGCAGCGACTCGATGAGCAGCTCGCAGTACCCGAGGATGGCCGTGAGCAGGTTGTTGAAGTCGTGCGCCACGCCGCCCGCGAGGCGGCCGATGGCCTCCATCTTCTGCGCCTGCTGGAGCTTCGCCTCGAGGCGTCGCTGCTCGCTCACGTCGGTCGCGATGGCGACGAGGCCCGTGACGGCGCCGGCGGAGTCGCGGATCTTCGTGGTCGAGACCTGGACGGTGATCGCGGTGCCGTCGCGCCGGCGCCGCCGCAACTCCACGCCCCGCAGGTCGTCGCTCCCGAGCGCCGCCTGGATCAACGCGTGGAACGCTCGCTCCTCCTCGGGTGGCACGAAGGGCGGCGTGCGCCCCAGGGCCTCGTCCTCGGACCACCCGAAGTGCGCCGCGGCGGCGCGGCTCCAGTGCGTCACGCGCCCCTGCGCGTCGAGCGCGTAGATCGCGACCGAGGGGCTGTCGAACAGCGCCTTGCAGGCCGCCCGCTCGGCCTCGAAGCCCCGCTTCGCCGCCTCGAAGCGTAACTGGGTCACGGCCATCGCCGCGATGTCCCGCAGCGCCGCGACGTCGCCGACGTCCCACGATCGCGGCGCGCGGTCGGCCACGCATAGCGCCCCGAACACCTCGCCCGTGGGCAGAGCGACCGGCACCCCGATCCACGCGCCGATCGCGCGCCCGCCCTGCGGATCGCCTCCCGCGCCAGGCCACGCGGAGAGATCGTCGATGACCAGCGGCGCGCGCGTGCGCGCCACATGCTCACAGAGCGACGGAGTCGACGGCAGTTCGTGCACGTCATGCAGCCGTTGCGGGTCGTGGAGGCTCTCGATCACGAGCTGTCCGTCGTCGAGCAGGGCGAGGGCGGCGAGCGGCGCGCGCAGCAGCCGCGTCGCCAGCGAGGTGAGGCGGTCGTACGAGGGCTCGAGGGGCGCGTCGAGCGCGCTCGCCGCGCTCTGCGTACCGAGGCGCGCCGGACTCTGGGACCTCGCGGGCGAGAGGGCGTGCGACCCGGGCGAGAGGCGTAACGTGGTGTTGCAGTTCATCGCGAGCGCGCAGCCTTGCAGGTCACGAACCACCGCGGTGTGTCGCGCGCGTCCACTACCGCGGCGGAGACTCCGCCATGAGGGCCGCGAGGGCCTCGTAGTCGGGACGCCGCGCGTCGTCGACGCGAAAGACCAGTCGAAAGAAATCATGGGCGGGCGTGACGGAGGGGAGGATGACCCGGAGCGCGCCGCTCGCGATCTTTCGCTCGACGAGGTAGCGCGGGAGCACGGCGACGCCCTCGCCCTGGAGCACCAGGTGCTCGATGGCGGCGATGGTGCCCATGCGCAGCACGCGCGCGAAGCGCAGGCCCGCGGCCCGCGCGCCGGCGCCCTCGCGCCAGTAGCGAAAGAGCGGCAGCTCGGGGGCCGCGTCGATGAGCGTGTGGCCCTCGGCGTGCGCGGGGCGCGTGAAGGGGGCGCGGCGCAGCAGGGCCTTCGCGCCGACGAAGGCGTAGTCCTCGCGGTGCAGGGCGACGGCGTCGAGCGCGGGGTCGCTGAAGCGTGTCGAGAGCACGGCGCAGTCGACCTCGCGCGTGCGGATGCGCAGCAGGAGGTCGGCGCCGTAGCTGAAGTAGAGGTGCAGCGTGAGGTCGGGCCTGCGCTGCGCGAGCCTCGGGAGCATGGGCACGAGCCAGCTCATGCCGAACTCGTGGCGCGTGCCGACCACGAGCTCGGAGGGCGCGGGGCCGAGCTCGCCGCGGGCGGCGCGGGCGCAGTCGGCCGCGGCGGCGAGCGCGCGGCGCGCGACGGGCAGCATC
>JBDHVF010000226.1:0-10298 GCA_039809605.1 Polyangiales bacterium
CGCGGGCAGGTCGAAGAGGGCCTCGACGAAGCGCAGCGTCGAGGTGTGGTCGTGGACCACGTGCGACACGTACCGCGACTTCGCCCACGGCGAGACCACCACGAAGGGCACGCGGATGCCCAGGCGGTTGAGGTCGGTGGTGTCGTAGCCCGCGGTGGCGGGCGCGTGCGGGTAGCACGTCGACGGCGGGGGCACGTGGTCGAAGAAGCCTCCGGCCTCGTCGTAGGTGATGAGGAGCGCGATGCGTGACCACAGCGGCGAGGCCATCACGCCCGTCACCGCGTTGCGCACGAAGGTCTCGCCGAGGTGGATGTCGGTCGGCGGGTGCTCGTCGGTCGCGTCGTCGATGGCGTCGAGGTAGACCACCGACGGGAGCGTGCCCGCGGCGAGGTCCGCGTAGAACTGGCTCACGCCGTGAACGCCCGCGTGGGAGTTCGTCCAGCCGATGCAGTCCTGGCGCACGCCTCCGTCGGTGTAGACGCCCCACGAGACGCCCGCGGCGCTGAGCCGGTCGAAGATCGACGGCTGGTCCGAGACCACGCGGTCGCCCGTGTTGCGCACGCCGTAGGAAGACGCGAGGTAGGCGAAGTCGCGCGTGGCCCACGTGCCGCTGAGCACGCTCGCGAAGTACCGGTCGCTCATGGCGAAGCGCCCGTAGAGCCAGTAGTAGAAGGGGATCTCCGCGGAGGTGTAGTAGCCCATCATCTCGCTCTGCGAGATGCCCGCGAGCAGGCCCGAGCGCAGGAAGCCGTCCATCGCGCCGTTGTCCCAGCCGTCGTGCACGGCGTCCCACTGATGCGGCGGGTCCGCGGGGCATGTCGAGCTGTAGTGCGCCGGGTGCACGGGGTTGCCCGCGAGGTCGGGGTTGGTGTAGCTCGCGGGGATGCGGTCGACGTCTCCGGCCATCGTGCCGAAGTACTGGTCGAACGAGTGGTTCTCCTGCATGAGGATCACCACGTGGTCGATGGGGATGCGCGACCGCACGTCGGCCGTGACGCCGAGCGTGTCGGCCACGCGCGCCCCCGCGGTGAACTCGCACGACTGCCGGCGCGCCGCGAGCGCGGCCTCGGTGTCCGCGGGGATGAGCGGCGTCGAGGCGTCGCAGGTGCCGACCCATGCGTCGGTCGTGTCGGTCGCGGAGTCGGCGGCGGCGTCGGTCACGGCGTCGGTGGTCGCGTCGATGGTGCTGTCGGCGGCCGTGTCGGTCGTCGCGTCGATGGTGCCGTCGGCGGCCGTGTCGGTCGTCGCGTCGAGCGCGCTGTCGGCGGCGGCGTCGGCGCCCGCGTCGCCGCCCGTATAGGGCGTGCCGGTGTCGGGCGAGCCGTCGTCGATGACGATGGCCCGCACGTGCTCGAGCACCTGCACGGCCGTCATGTTGCGCTGGTTGTAGCCGTACGCGAGGCCGGGGTCGGTGAAGTTCGCGGGCGCGCTCCCGAGGTAGACGCTCGGGTGGAGCCCGTCGGCGTCGAGGCCCTGGTTGACCATGGTGGGCGCGGTCATCGCGAGCCAGTAGTCCCACACGGGCACCTGCTGCGCGGCGGCGACCGAGAAGATCGCGTCGTTGTAGGTCGGGATCTGCGCGCCCAGCGCGGCGCTGTCGGTGCGCGGCGGGAGGGTGCTGAGCACGGGGATCACCCCCGCGTTCACCGTCTCGGTCACGATGCGCGTGAGGTTGTTGGTGAAGGCCGCGAGGTCGCCGACGAGCTCGAGGTCGTTGGTGCCGATGAGGATGAGCGCGATCGAGGGCTTCGTGAGGTGCAGCTCGCAGCGGAGCATCGTGTCGTAGGGCGACGGGCAGTCGGAGCGCGTGACGCCCGCGAGCACGCCGCCGGTGGTCCATCCCCCCTGCGCCGCGACGCTGTCGAGCGAGAACGAGTTCGAGACCCCGCACCACGACGACGTGCGCCCGGGGATGCTCGTCGCCCGGAAGTACGAGATCGTCGTCGCGAGCTCGGTGTGCGTGCCGAGGTTCTCGGCGCCGCAGCCGATGTCGCTGAGGAACGAGCCCGACGCGGTGATGCCGTCGCCGACCTTCGAGAACACCGCCGCGCGGTTGCCGAGCGACTGGCCCGAGAGATAGATCGTGCGCAGCCGAGACTTCATCGACGCGTCGATCACGGGGATCACCGTGCGCACCGCCGCGCCGCCGTCGGTCGTCGCGTCGGCCGTGGTGTCGACGCTCACGTCGGTGGTGGCGTCGGCCGTCGTGTCGATGGTCGCGTCGGCCGTGGTGTCGGCCGTCGTGTCGATGGTCGCGTCGGCCGTCGCGTCGGCCGTGGCGTCGACGCTCGCGTCGGTGGTCGCGTCGGCCGTGGTGTCGACGCTCGTGTCGACGCTCGTGTCGGCGGTCGCATCGGCCGTCGCGTCGGCGCCTGCGTCCGCGGAGGGGTCGGGGTCTGGCGCGCCGTCGGCGATGACGATCGACCGCACGTGCTCGAGCACCTGGAGCGCCGTCATGTTGCGCTGGTTGTAGCCGTAGGCGAGCGCCGCGCTGGTGAAGGTGACCGGGTACGACGTGTTGTAGATGCTCGGGAGCACGCCGCCGGAGCTCATCCCCTGGTGGATCATCGAGGGCGCGGTCATGGCGACCCAGTAGTCCCAGACGGGCACCTGCTGGGCCGCCGCCACCGAGAGGATCGCGTTGTTGTACGAGGCCACGCGCGACGAGAGCGTGGCGTTGTCGAGCCGCGGGGGGATGGTGCTCAGCACCGGGATGACGCCCGCGTTGATCGTGTCGGTCACGATGCGCGTGAGGTTGTTGGTGAAGGTGGTGACGTTGTTGATCTTGGCGAGGTCGTAGGTGCCCAGCATGATGAGGGCGACCGAGGGGCGCGTGAGGTGCAGCTCGCACCGGAGCGCGGTGTTGTAGGGCGATGGGCAGCCCGAGCGGCTGACGGTCGCGAGCGCCGAGGCGGTCGTCCAGCCCGACCCCGCGGCGTAGCTGGTGAGCGTGAAGGGGTTGACCGTGGTGCACCCCGTCGACGCGCGCCCCGTGAAGGTCGTCGCGCCGAAGTACGTGATCGTCGGCGCCAGCTCGGTGTGCGCGTCGAGCACCGCGCGCCCGCAGCCGAGGCCCGTCAGGTTCGCGGAGTTCGTCGTGAGCGTGTCGCCCACCTTCGAGAACACCGCCGCGCGGTTGCCGAGCGACTGGCCCGCCAGGTAGATCTGGCGCAGCCGCGCCTTCATCGACGCGTCGATGCGCGGGATCACCGTGCGCGTCGTCGCCGCCTGCGAGGCGCTCGCCGCGCCCTCGTCCGGGGCGCTCGAACACCCGCTCGCGACGAGCGCCGCGAGCGCCGCCGCGAGCACCACGCTCCACCACGACGCCGTGGCGAGAGCGGCCCGTCGAACCTCTGGTCTTACGGCCATCATCTGCGCTCCCCTTCCGCCAGGCGAAGCGACGCGCACCGGCGCCGCCCCGATGCATGTCCGTAACGCGGTCACATTTCAGCGACAAGCACGGCCGTAGTGATTTCTCTGGCCCCGCCGCCCCTTGCTGGCGCGGGACGGCGCGGACTGTTCGCGAAGGGGGGGGATGGGCGCGCGGAGGGCGCCCGGACGGGGGCGCCCTCTCGAGGGCGGGGCTAGAGGTCGAAGATCTGCACGCCGGAGAAGCTGGCGTTGCAGGGCGTGTTGCTATCGGTGCGCCCGCGAACGCCCGTGCGGGTCGCGACGGTGACGCCCGCGCGCACGACGGTGAGCGTCCAGGTCGTGCCGGCCACCGCGCTGGTGAACGCCTCGGGGCACACGTAGTAGCGGCCCGGGGTGTACGAGCTGCTCCAGAAGATGTTCTCGGGGCCGCGCGTGGTGGTGTCGTCGTGGTCGAGCGTGCCGCCGCAGCCCGACGTGCGGCCGTAATAGATCTCCGTGCCGCAGGGCGGGAGCACGTGCAGGTCCATGTCCCCGTTCGTGCTCCAGGTGAGCGTGAAGCGCAGCGAGCCCTCGCCCACGCAGACGCCGCTCACGCACGCCTGGCCCGCGCCGCACGCGCGGCCGCAGACCCCGCAGTTGGCGGTGTCGCTCGCGAGGTTGCGGCAGGTGCCCGAGCAGCTCGTCTGCCCCGCGGGGCACACGCAGTCGCCCGATCCGTTGCACGACCCGCCCGCGGGCGAGGTGCACGTGCCCGACGTGCGGGGCGTGGCGCTGCACACGGTCGAAGTGCCCGAGCACACGATGGAGCCCGACGACTGGCATCCGCCGCTGCCCGACGACGTGCACGCCGCGCCCGTCGGGCGGCACACGCCGCCGCAGTTCGACTGCCCCGCCGGGCAGCTCTGCACGCAGGTGCTCGACGTGCAGCTCACGGTGCCGCCCGTGGGGGCCGTGCACACGCGGCCGCAGGCGCCGCAGTTGCTCGTGTCGCTCGCGAGGTTGCGGCAGGTGCCGCCGCAGTTGGTCTCTCCCGAGGCGCACGCGCAGTCGCCCGAGGCGTTGCACACGCCGCCCGTGGGCGAGGTGCACGCGCCCGTCGTGCGGGGCGTGGCGCTGCACACGGTCGAAGTGCCCGAGCACACGACGGTACCCGGCAGCTGGCATCCGCCGCTGCCCGGCGACGTGCACGTGGCGCCCGTCGGGCGGCACACGCCGCCGCAGTTCGACTGCCCCGCCGGGCAGCTCTGCACGCAGACGCTCGCGACGCACGCCGCCGAGCCGCCGGCGGGCGCGGCGCACGTGTTGCCGCAGCGGCCGCAGTGGGCCGTGGTGGTGCGCGTGTCGACCTCGCAGCCGTTGCCCGCCATGCCGTCGCAGTCGGCGAAGC
Source organism: Polyangiales bacterium (assembly GCA_039809605.1). Taxonomy (GTDB): domain Bacteria; phylum Myxococcota_A; class Polyangia; order Polyangiales; genus CAISKJ01. The sequence goes on from JBDHVF010000226.1 coordinate 4,760, forward strand.
CGGGGTTGCACGCGCCCACGGCGCACGCGCTGGCGGCGCAGGCCGCGGTGCCGTTCGAGACCGAGCAGCGGTTGCCGCAGCGGCCGCAGTTGCCGGTGTCGGCGCGCAGGTCGACCTCGCAGCCGTTGGCGGGGTTGCCGTCGCAGTCGGCGAAGCCCGTGTCGCAGCGGCCCACGCCGCACACGCCGCCCGTGCAGTCGACGGTGGCGTGCGGGAGGGCGGCGCAGGGGCGCCTGCACGCGCCGCAGTTCATCACGTCGGTGGCGGTGCGCGTCTCGCAGCCGTTGCTCACGTCGCCGTCGCAGTCGTCGGTGCCCGAGGCGCACACGCCGATGCCGCAGGCGCCCGCGCGGCACACGGCCGTGCCGCTGGGCGGCGTCGGGCACGCGTTGCCGCAGCGCCCGCAGTTCGACACGTCGGTCGTGGTGACCGTCTCGCAGCCGTTCGTCGGGCTCATGTCGCAGTCGGCGAAGCCCGCGTTGCACGAGGCGACGGTGCACGCCCCCGCGGCGCATCCCGGCGCGCCGTTGCTGACCGAGCACGCGTTGCCGCAGCGGCCGCAATGGCCCGTGGCGGTGCGCAGGTCGGTCTCGCAGCCGTTCGACGGGTCGCCGTCGCAGTCGCCGAAGTTCTCGTCGCAGCGCGCCACCGCGCAACGCCCGGCCGTGCAGGCCGGCGTGCCGTGCTCGACGCGGCAGGCCGTGCCGCACGCGCCGCAGTGCGTGACGCTCGTGCCGGTGTCGGTCTCGCAGCCGTTGCCCGCCATCATGTCGCAGTCGGCCAGCGGCGCGGCGCAGGCGCCCACCGCGCAGGCGCCCATGACGCACGCGGCCGTGCCGCCCATCACCATGCACGCGTTGCCGCAGCGGCCGCAGTGGCCCGTGCTGGTGCGCAGGTCGGTCTCGCACCCGTTCTCGGGGTTCATGTCGCAGTCGGCGAAGCCCTCGTCGCAGCGCCCCACCGCGCAGCGGCCGCCCGCGCAGTCGGGCGTGCCGTGGTCGACGCGGCAGGCCGCGCCGCAGGTGCCGCAGTTCATCACGTCGGTGCGGGTCTCGACCTCGCAGCCGTTCATCGCGGCGCGGTCGCAGTCGGCGAAGCCCTCGTCGCAGGTGCCCACGCCGCAGGTGCCCATCGCGCAGGCCGCCGTGCCGTGGGCGGGCGCCGGGCAGGCCGTGCCGCAGGTGCCGCAGTGCGCGGTGCTCGTGCGCACGTCGGTCTCGCAGCCCGTGCCCGACATCATGTCGCAGTCGCCGAAGCCCGACTCGCAGGCGGCGACGGCGCAGGCGCCCATCACGCACGACGGCGTGCCGTGCGAGGCGGAGCACGCGACGTCGCACATGCCGCAGTGGTCGGCGCTGGTGCGCAGGTCGACCTCGCAGCCGTTCTCGGGGCTCATGTCGCAGTCGGCGAAGCCCTCGTCGCAGGTGAAGCCGCACACGCCCGCGCCGCAGGTCGCGCGCGCGTGGGCGGGCGTCGGGCACGCGCGCCCGCACGCGCCGCAGTTCGAGAGGTCGGTGCGCGTGTCGGCCTCGCAGCCGTTGGCCGCCATCGTGTCGCAGTCACGAAAGGCGCCCGTGCACGTGCCCACGGCGCACATGCCCATGTCGCAGCGGGGCTCCCCGTTGGCGACGGTGCAGGCCGTGCCGCACGCGCCGCAGTTGGCCGCGTTGGCCTGCGTGTCGACGCAGCCGCCCATGCAGCAGGTCTGTCCCGTGGGGCAGCGGCTCGAGTCGACGCAGCCGATCGCGCAGGTGTTGCCGATGCAGCGCTGGCCCGCGGGGCAGTGCTCGTCGGTCACGCAGTCGACGCAGGTGTGCGTCGTCGGGTTGCATCGGCCGCCCGTGACCACCGAGGCGTCGCCCACGCCCGCGTCGTCGCCCGCGGTCGCGCGGCACGCGTCGTCGGAGGCGCAGCCGCGCACGCAGGAGTTCGACGCGGGGTCGCAGTACTGGCCCGCCTGGCAGGTGTCGCCGCCGGGCACGCACGCGACGCAGCGGCCCGTCGCGCGGTCGCACGCGGGCGTCGCGGGGGTCGAGCGGCACGCCTCGTCGGAGGTGCAGCCGCCCGCGTCGACGTCGTCGGCCGGCACGTCGAGCGAGTCGGTGGGGGCGTTCGCGTCGGCGGCTCCGCCGACGACGGGCTGCCCCGAACAGCCCAGCGCGCTCGCGAGCAGCGCGCACGCCGCGAGCAGCGCCGCGGCACGGGGTACGGGAAGGTTCATGAAGACTCCGAAGTGGTGATGTGAAGCGTGACGACGCGGGGTGCGCTCGCCACGCCGCCACCCTACGCCAGCGCGCGCTTCGAATGCACGCTCGGACGTCGGCCCCGCGCGCGGCATCGAGCACGCACCCGATGTGCAACGCGCGCAGCGGCGCGGGTCGTTCGCCCCCCGAACCATCTCTCAACGCCCGTCGGGGCCGCCGTCGCGGCAGCGCTCCTCCTGCTGGCGCGCGAGCTCGACGCCGTCGATGCAGTCGAGCACGGCGCCCGACGCGCAGCTGCACCCGAACCAGCGCAGCCCCGAGCTCTGGCCGCAGACCAGCAGGTCGCCGCCGTAGCGGCACTGCTGGAGCAGCGAGGGGTCGCCCCCCGCCAGCGGTCCGCGGCAGCGCGTACCCGACCAGCGCGCGACGAACGCGTCGATGTTGGCCGTCGTCAGGCCCGCCGCGTCGATCTGGGCGCACGCCGTGACGACCGTCGGCGCGTCGTCCGTCGCGTCGGCGCCGTCGGACGTCGCCCCGGCGTCGCTCGCCGGCGCAGACGACGAGGCGCACCCCGCGACCAGCGCGGTCGCGACGAGCGCGCGGCCGACGCACGTCATGCCGAAGTGAGTCATGGACGTGGGGAGCAGCAACTCCCGCGCCCGGGTCTCGCGATCAACGGCGGGCCGCCGGCCAGCGGCGCTTGAGCAGGTCGAACCACGACACGCTCGCGAGCGCGGCGGCGAGGCAGAGCGCGAGCTCGCCCGGCGTCACGGGTCCCACGGCGAAGAGCCGCCGCGCGAAGGGCAGGCCGAAGAGCGCGGCGAGCAGCGCGGCCACGCCCGCGAGCAGCGCCCAGAACGCGCGGTTCTGCGCGCGGAGCGTGCGCAGCATCGACTGCGACCACGAGCGGTTCACCAGGATCAGCGCGAGGTTGCCGAAGACGAGCGTCGCGAAGGCGAGGGCGCGGGCGCGCTCCTCGGGCGCGCCGTGGCGCCGAGAGAGCGCGAAGGCGCCGAGGGCCACGCCGAGCACCGCGAGGCCCTGGAGCGCGCTCGCGAGCAGCGCGCGTCCGCCGAAGAGCGCAGCGCGGGGCGCTCGCGGCGGGCGCCGCATCGTGTCGCCGTCGGCGGGCTCGGCCTCGAACACCACCGAGCAGGCCGGGTCGATGATCATCTCGAGCGCCGCGACGTGCACGGGCATCAGCACCAGCGGCCACCGGAGGAGCACGGGCACGAGCGAGAGGCCCGCGATGGGCACGTGCACCGCCACGATGTACGCCATGGCCCGCTGGAGGTTGGCGTAGACGCGCCGCCCGAGGCGCACCGCGCCCACGATGGACGAGAAGTCGTCGTCGACCAGCACGAGCGAGGCGGCCTCGCGCGCCACGTCGGTGCCGCGCGCCCCCATCGCCACGCCGATGTGCGCGGCCTTGAGCGCGGGCGCGTCGTTCACGCCGTCGCCCGTCATGGCGACCACCTCTCCGTTCGCGCGCAGCGCCTCGACGATGCGGAGCTTCTGCTCGGGCACCGCGCGCGCGATCACGCTCACGCGCCGCAGGCGCTCGCGCAGGGCGCCGTCGTCCATCTGGGCGAGCTCGGGGCCCGTGAGCACCGCGGCCTCGTCGAGGCCCGCCGCGCGCGCGATGGCGCGGGCCGTGGCGACGTGGTCGCCGGTGATCATCACCACGCGGATGCCCGCGCGGCGGCACTCCTCGACGGCCCCGGGCACGGCGGCCCGCAGGGGGTCGGCGAGGCCGAGCAGGCCCACGAGTTCGAAGGCGAAGTCGTGCTGGCCCGGGGGCAGCTCCGCCGGGGTGAAGCGCGCGCGCGCCACGCCGAGCACGCGCAGGCCCTCGGTGGCCATGGTGTCGACGCGCGCAAGCACCTCGCGCGCCGCGGCGGCGTCGAGGTGGCAGAGGTCGACGACGGCCTCGGGCGCGCCCTTCACGGCGATGACGTGGTCGGCGCCGTCGGGCGCGCGAAAGACGCGCGAGATCGCGAGGAGCTCGCGAGAGAGCGGGTACTCCCGCGCGAGCCGCCACTCGCGGTGCAGGTGCTCGGTGCCCGCGAGGTGCAGGTCGCCGAGGTCGGTGATCGCGACCTCCATGGGGTCGAAGGGGTCGCGCTGGCTCGCGAGGATGGCGTACTCGACCACGGCGTGGAAGCGCTCGGGGATCGCGCCCGGCGCGACGCCGGCGACGTCCATCGCCTCGCCGCCGGCCTCGAGCCTCTGCACGCGCATGCGGTTCTCGGTGAGCGTGCCGGTCTTGTCGACGCAGAGCACCGTGGCCGCGCCGAGCGTCTCGACCGAGGCCATGTGTCGGGTGAGCACCCGCGCCTTCGAGAGCCGGAACGCGCCGAGCGCGAGGAAGACCGTGAGCACCACGGGGAACTCCTCGGGCAGCATCGCCATCGCGAGCGTGAGCCCCGCGAGCACGGCGCGCAGCCAGCTCCCGCGCGTGAGGCCGTAGACGGCCACCACCACCGCGCAGAGCGCCACGCCCGCGGCGAGAAAGCGCCGCACGACGACCCTCACCTGGCGCTCGAGCGGCGTGGGCTCGGGCGCGATGTCACGGAGCGCCGCGCCGATCCTGCCGATCTCGGTGCGCGCGCCGGTGCGCATCACGCGCGCGTAGGCCCTGCCCGACGCGACCAGCGAGCCCGAGAACACGCACGGCGTGTCGTCGCCGCCGGGCGGGCCCATGGCCGTCGCGGCGTCGCCTGCGACCTTGCGCACGGGCACCGACTCGCCGGTGAGCAGCGACTCGTCGGTCGAGAGGTTGAGCGACGCGATCACCACGCCGTCGGCGGGCACGCGGTCGCCCTCGGCGAGCACGACGACGTCGCCCTCGACCACCTCGCGCCCCGGCACGCGGAGCTGTTTCCCACCGCGGATCACCAGCGCGCGCGGGCTGGTGAGGTCGCGCAGGGCCTCGATCGAGCGCTCGGTCTTGCGCTCCTGCACGAAGGTGATGCCGATCACCAGCACGACGAAGCCCGAGAGCAGCAGCGCCTCCTGTCGGTCGCCGAGCGCGAAGTAGAGCGCGCCGCACGCGACCAGAAAGAGCAGCATCGGCTCGCGGACCACCGCCCACGCGATCGCGAACGCGCTGCGCGGGCGGGCCGACGGCAGCTCGTTGGGCCCGTCGCGAAGGAGCCGGGCGGCGGCCTCGTCGGGCGAGAGCCCCGTGGGGGGCGGGGTGTCGAGGCGGGGCTCCATGATGGCCCTCGGGGCAGCACGAGAGAGGCCAACGCGGGGCGCCGGGTAGTGGCCAGGTTTGCGTCAAACCTCACCACTCGCTCGGCTCGAACCGTGCGTCTGGTCACGATGTGCCA
>JBDHVF010000227.1:0-10268 GCA_039809605.1 Polyangiales bacterium
TGCGACGGCGCGTGCAGCCTCGGCGCGGTGTGCGTCGCGGGCACCTGCCGCACCACCGCGTGCGGCGCCGAGGGCAACCCCTGCTGCGCGGGCTCGCGCTGCGACGCCGGCAACGCCTGCGTGCTCGGCGTCTGCCGCGCCGGGGCCGCCGCGTGCGGCAACCCCGACCAGCCCTGCTGCGCGGGCATGGTCGCCTGCCTGTCGCCCACCACCTGCGAGGGCGGCACCTGTCACATCCCCCCGCGATGCGGGAGCCGCAACCAGGTGTGCTGCGCCGGGCAGTGCCTGCCGGGCCTCGGGTGCGTCGCCACGGGGCTCTGCAACGTGGTCACGACCGACACCGTGTGCGGCGCGCTCCAGCTCCCGTGCTGCGCGGGCGGCACGTGCATGACGGGCTTCTACTGCGACCGCGGGCAGTGCTTCTCGAACACCTGCGGCGAGGTCGGGCTGCCGTGCTGCGAGGGCGGCGGAGGCGACTGCCACTCGGGCAGCCGCTGCGACGACGGCACCTGCGCGGAGTTCCCCCCCGACTGCGGGCGCGTGGGGCAGCCGTGCTGCGACGGCGACATCTGCCGGCCGCGCGCGTACTGCGTCAGCGGCACGTGCTACTGAGCGGCGCGAGCCGACGCGAGGTCCGCGAGCGTCTCGACCGCGACCACCTCCTTGCGCGTGAAGACCTCGCCGTACTTCTTCATCAGCGCGAGGCGCCGCTCGTCGGCGAGGTACGCGTCGAAGGCCGCGCGGTCGGGGACCCAGATCACGTGCACCTCCAGCGGCAGCGACGCGCTCTGGCCCGGCGCCCTGCGGCCGCGGTAGACGAGCCGCGCGCCGTGCTCCGCGAGCAGCGGGAGCACCTCGTCTTCGTACGCCGACGCCCGCTCGCTCATGGCCTCGTCGGCGTACCCGACGAACGCGATCGTGAAGGCCTCGCCGCTCCCCGTGCTCATCGCCGCGATCGTACCCGCGCGCGGGCGTGATACAACCGCCCGCCCCCGTGAAGCCGCGACCTCCCGCACATCCTCCGCGCGAAGAGACCGCCCGCGAGCCCGTCGAGGTCGTGTACGGCCTGCGCGCGGGCCTCGCCGTGTTCGCGCGCCGCCGCGAAGACATCGCGCGCGTCGACTACGACGCCGACGCGCGCGCCGAGCTGGGTGTGCTCCTGCGATGGTGCGCGTCGCGCAAGGTGCCCTGCGAGAGCGCGGCGCCGCACCGGCTCGAGCGCCTGGCGGCGTCGTCGCACCACGAGGGCCTGTGCGTCACCGCGCGCCCTCGCAAATGGACGCCCGCCGCCGCGCTCGGCGACCTGCTCGCGCAGAAGAGGGGCGTGGCCGTGGCGCTCGACCGCGTGCGAAACCCCTACAACATCGGGGCGATCCTCCGGAGCGCGGCGTTCTTCGGCGTCGACGCTGCGCTGCTCGGAGCGCCCGCGCCGCACCCCGCGCTGCCCCCCGACGCGGTGCGCGTGGCCGAGGGGGGCGTCGAGCACCTCGCGTGCGCGCGCACCACCGACCTCGCCGCCGCGCTGATGCGCCTGCGCGCGAAGGGGGTTCGCGTGGTGGGGGCCGACGGCGCCGCGCGCGAGTCGGTGATCGGCCACGCGTTCGCGCGCCCGACGGTGCTGGTGCTCGGGCACGAGCGCGAGGGCATGTCCGAGCGCGTGCGGGCGCAGTGCGACGCGGTGGTGGCGATCCCCGGCAGCGGCGCCGTCGAGTCGCTCAACGTGGCCGTGGCGGCCGGCGTGATGATCGCGGAGCTGATCCGCGCGAAGAGGTGACCCCCACGATGACGAAGCTGTTCGACCCCGTGACCTTTCGCTGCGGCGCGACGGCGCCCGACCGCGTCGCGCTCGCGCCGCTCACCAACGAGCAGAGCCGCGACGACGGCACCGTCGGCGACGACGAGCTGCGCTGGCTCGCGCGCCGCGCCGCCGGGGGCTTCGGCGTGATCGAGACCTGCGCCGCCCACGTCTCGCCCGACGGAAAGGGCTTCGACGGCCAGCTCGGCGTCTGGGGCGACCACCAGCTCGAAGGGCTCTCGGCGCTCGCGAAGGCCGTCTCGACGCAGGGCGCGCTCGGCGTCGTGCAGCTCTACCACGGCGGCGTGCGCTCGCCCTCGAAGCTCACCGGGCAGCGGCCCTGGAGCGCGAGCGAGTTCCACGAAGACAAGCCCGGCTTCGAGGTGCCCCGCGCCGCCACCGAGGAGGACATCGCCCGGGTCATCGCGCAGTTCGCCGACGCGGCGCTGAGGGCCGAGCGCGCGGGCTTCGCGGGCGTCGAGGTGCACGGGGCGCACGGATACCTCGTGAGCCAGTTCCTGAGCCGCGCCATGAACACCCGCGGCGACGCGTGGGGTGGATCCATCGAGAACCGCGCGAGGCTCGCGCGAGAGGTCGTGCGGTCGATCAGGGCGCGCGTCTCGAAGGGCTTCGTCGTGGGCGTGCGCCTCTCGCCCGAGGACTACGGCTTCGCCCGCGGCCTCGACCTCGACGAGAGCGTCACGGTCGCGCGGTGGCTCGCGGAGGACGGGGCCGACTGGATCCACCTCTCGCTCTGGGACGCGCGGCGCAACACGAAGAAGTACCCCGAGGCGCACGCGATCCCGATGTTCCGCAAGGCGCTGCCGGGCGACGTGCGCATCGTCGCCGCGGGCTCGGTGTGGGACCGCGCCGACGCCGACGCCGCGCTCGACCTCGGCGCCGACCTCGTGGCCGTGGGCAAGGCCGCGATCATCAACCCCGACTGGGCCCGCGAGGCGCGCGCCGAGGGCTACACCGCCCGTCGGGGCCCGCTCACCCGCGCCGAGCTCCACGACCGCGCCGTGAGCGAGCGCTTCGTGCGCTACCTCGAGCGCTTCAAGAACATGGTCGCCGAGTAGCGCTACGCCGTGTAGATCCAGCGGCCGCGCTCGGCCTCGCGCCACGCGCGCAGGCGCTCGTGACCGATGCGAATCACGTCTTCGAGGTCGGCGCCTGCGTCAATGGCGCGGCGAACGTCGGCGTCGCCCGTGAGCAGGTCGATCGCGGGGCGGTCGTCGACGAACTCGTACCTCTCCGTGCGCCAGGCGAAGCCCTGCATGCGCCTCGCGGCGGCGATGAGCGCGAGGTACGCGCGGTAGGGCTCGAAGCGCGCGCGGTCGGTCAGGTGCACCTGCACCCCGCGGCACGTCACGCCCGCGTGCTTCTGGAACATCGGCCGGAACGTCGTCACCCGCGCGACGCAGCCCGCGTGGCCGTCGAGCGACCTCGCCAGCGCGCGCCCGTCGGCCCACGGCGCGCCCAGGAGCTCGAAGGGGCGCGTGGTGCCGCGGCCCTCGGAGAGGTTGGTGCCTTCGAGCAGGCACCCGCCGGGGTACACCGCGGCCGTGTCGGGCGTGGGCATGTTGGGCGAGGGGAGCACCCACGGCAGGCCCGTGTCTTCCCAGCGCATCGCGCGACGCCAGCCCTGCATGGGGATCACGGTCACGTTGGCGAGGCCCTCGTCGCGCGCGGCGTCGCGCACGAGCTCTCCCACGGTGAGCGCGTGGCGCACGGGCACGCCGCGCAGCCCCACGAACGACCGCTCGCGATCGAGCTGCGGCGCCCCTTCGGTGACGACTCCCCCGAGGGGGTTGGGCCGGTCGCACACGATCACCTCGACGCCCCGCGCGGCGCAGGCGCGCGCCATGAGCAGCGCCGTCCACACGAAGGTGTAGTAGCGCGAGCCCACGTCTTGAAGGTCGACCACCACCGCGTCGAGCCCGTCGAGCCACGCGGGGCGCGGAGAGAGGGAGTCGAAGGTCGCGCCGTAGAGCGAGTAGGTGGGAACGCCTCCGGCGCGGCCGGTGGTGTCGCCGTCGGTGACGCCCTCCATGTCCTGCGCCTCGCCGCCGAGGCCGTGCTCGGGGCCGAAGAGGGCGGCGACGTCATGGCCCGCGTCGCGCAGGGCGTCGAGCGCGTGGCGCAGCGTCGAGGTCACGCTCGCGGGGTGCGCGACCAGGCCGAGACGCCGGCCGCGGATGCGGTCGCGCTCGTCGTCGAGGAGCCGTTCGAGTCCGGTGCGTACCAGGGCCATCGGTGAGCCGGTGCCTTGCCAGAGGGAGGGCGCCCGCGGCAAGAAAGCGGCGCCCACTCTGCCGTTGTCATTCCATGCGTTCGGGGCGCATCCTCCGTCGCCACATGCGCACGATCGACCACGAGACGTCGCCCTTTCGGCCGGGGCTTCTCACGGGCAGGGTCGCCCTCATCACGGGCGGCGGCACCGGCATCGGCCGCGCCATCGCCGACGAGTACGCGGCCCTCGGCGCGCGCGTGGCCCTGTGCGGCCGGCGCGTCGAGCCCGTGACCGAGGCCGCCGAGGCCATCGTCGCGCGCGGCGGAGAGGCCATGGCCGCCTCGGTCGACACCCGCGCGCCCGAGGCCGTCGAGGGCTTCGTCAAGAGGGTGCTCGAGCGCTGGGGCGCGGTCGACGTGCTGGTGAACAACGCCGGCGGGCAGTTCCCTTCGCCCGCGCAGAACATCTCGCCGCGGGGCTTCGAAGCCGTGGTGCGCAACAACCTGCTCGGCACCTTCAACGTCACGCACGCGGTCGCCAACGCGGCGATGATCCCGCAGCGCCGCGGCGCCGTGGTGAACATCATCGCCAACATCTTCAGGGGCTTTCCCGGCATGGCGCACACGGGCGCGGCGCGCGCGGGGGTCGAGAACCTCACGCGCACCCTCGCGGTCGAGTGGGCGCCCTACCGCATCCGCGTGAACGCCATCGCGCCGGGCACCATCCGCTCGACGGGCACCGAGCGCTACCCCCCGGAGCTGCTCGACAAGGCCGAGCGCGAGACGCCCGCGGGGCGCCTGGGCACGGTGAACGAGGTCGCCCACGCGGCCACGTACCTCGCCTCGGACGCGGCCGACTACGTCACGGGCGCGACCCTCTACATCGACGGCGGCGCGTCGCTCTACGGCGACATCTGGGTGCTGCCGAGGGAGTGAGCCCGTGACCCTCGACGCCACGACCGAGGCGCCCGCGCGCGACGCCGTGGCGCTCCTGCGCGACGGGCGCGAGGCCTTTCCCGCGATGCTCTCGGCCATCGCCGAGGCGCGCCGCGAGGTGCTCATCGAGATGTACTGGTTCGACGACTCGCCCATGGCGAGGCGCTTCATCTCGGCCCTGGCCGAGCGCGCCCGCGCGGGCGTCGCGGTGCGCGTGAGCTACGACGCCTTCGGCTCCATCGGCGCCGACGGCGCGCGCTTCGCGCCCCTCGTCGAGGCCGGGGGCAAGGTGATCGAGTACAACCCCCTGGCCCCGTGGCGCAGGCGCTTCAGGCTGGGGTGGGTGTCGCAGCGCGACCACCGCAAGATCATCGTCGTCGACGGCGCCGTGGGCTTCATCGGGGGGTTGAACATCGGCACGCCGTGGATGACCTGCGAGGAGGGCGGCGGCGGCTGGCGCGACGACGTGGCGCGCGTCGAGGGCAGCGGGGCCGCGCGGCTGCGCGCGCTCTTCTACGACGTGTGGTGCCGCCAGGGCGGCGAGTGCCCGCCCGAGCTCGCGCCGCGCAAGGGCTGGAGCCGCCTCGTCGCCGCGCGCAGGGAGTCGGGCGTCGCGCTCGCGGCCGACCCCAACGTGGTCGCGGTGCTCGGGCACGACGCGTGGGGCGCGCGCAGGGTCATCCGCCGGGTGTACCTCTCGCGCATCCGCGCGGCCGAGCGGCGGATCTACATCGCCAACTCGTATTTCATCCCCGACCTCACCGTGTGCCGCGCGCTCGAGCGCGCCGCGCGCCGGGGCGTCGAGGTGCGGGTGATCCTCCCGAGGCAGAGCGACGTGCCCCCGGTGGCGTTTGCCGCGCAGCACCTCTACACCCGGCTGATGAAGGCCGGCGTGCGCGTGCACGAGTTCCTCGGGTGCGTGCTGCACGCCAAGACCGCGCTCGTCGACGACTGGGCCACCACGGGGAGCTACAACCTCGACTCGCTCTCGTGGCGCACCAACCTCGAGGCCAACATGGCCACCCGCGAGCCGGGCTTCGTGCGCGCCGTGGCGGCGTCGTTCGAAGCCGACCTCGCCCGCTGCGAAGAGGTCGACCCCGACGCGTGGGGGCGCCGCCCGTGGGCCGAAAAGTTCCGCGCGTGGGCGTGGTATCTGTTCAGAAAATTCCTGTGACTTAGGTATAAGGGGCCGCACAGGAAGGGTGGAGAGCGAACGGTGAAGAACACAACGTCGGCGCCCCGGTGGGCCCTCTGTCTCGCGGGCCTCGCGGCGTGCACCTCGTCGGGCGCGATCCAGGGTCGCTTCACGGCCGTGCACAACACCATGGTCTCGCTCGGCCTCAACCAGCTCGGGCACCTCTCCGAGGGCTCGCTCGGCGAGGGCGCGGCGGTCAACCTCCCGATGGAGCTCGCGGCCCAGTGCTACACCTTCGTGGCCTTCGGCGGCGACGGCGCGCGCGACGTCGACCTCGCGCTGCTCGACGCGAACAGCCAGCGCCTCGCGGCCGACAACACCCACGACGCCCAGGCCGCGGTGCACTACTGCGTGCGCTCGGCGGGGCGCTACGTGCTCGCGGTGCGCATGGCCTCGGGCGGCGGGAGCTACCTCGTGGGCACCTGGCAGGGCGGCGCGGGCGCGGGCGGCGGCGCGCGCGCCGAGGTGACCACGGGCACGTGCCTGAGCCCCATCCCCATCCAGCCGGGGCAGACGGTGCAGGGCAACACCGCGGAGTACCCCGCGCGCAACAGCGGGCGGTGCATCCAGGGCGAGGGCGAGGGCGACGAGGGGATGTCCCGCGCGTCGGCGCCCGAGGTGGTGTACGCGCTCACGCTCGAGCGACGGCAGCAGGTCACCGTGGCGATGGAGACCTCGGGCAACTTCGACGGCGCGGTCTACATCCGCCAGGGCGCGTGCGAGAACGAGGGCGCCGAGGTGGCGTGCAACGACGACGAGGGCGACACGAGCCACTCGCGCGTGTCGGCGGCGCTCGACCCGGGGCAGTACTTCATCTTCGCCGACGGCTTCGGCAGCGCGCGCGGGAGCTACTCGCTCACGGTCACCGCGCAGGACGTGCCCTCGCCCGCGGAGGTCTGCCAGAACGCCGCCGCGCTCGCGCCCAACACCCCCGTGACGGGCCAGCTCTCGTCGCAGGACTTCAACATCTTCAACGCGCGCTGCGGCAACGGCGCGCGCGGGCCCGACCGCGTCTACCGCCTCGAGGTGCCGCAGGAGTCGCGCCTGCAGCTCCACGAGGAGAGCGACTACGACGGGGTGATCTACTTGCGCCGCGCGTGCGGCGACGCGAACACCGAGGTCGAGTGCAACGACGACGCCGAGGACACGCAGCACGCGCGCATCAACGCCGTGGTGCCCGCGGGCACCTACTACGTCTACAGCGACGCGTACCGCCCCAACGCGTCGGGCAACTACACCATCGAGGCCGACCTCGCGCCCGTGGCCGGCGGGAGCACGCCGGGCGACACGTGCGCCGACGCGGTGGCCCTCACGCCGGGCACGCCCGTCGAGGGCAACACCTTCCAGGCCCACGATGATCTTCAGTCGCCGTGCGCGGTGGCCGACGGCTACGACGTGGTCTACCGCCTGTCGCTCACGGCGCGCTCGCGGGTGAAGCTCTGGTTCGAGCAGTCGGACCTCACCAACCAGGGCACGATCACGGTCACGCGCAACTGCGCGCAGCTCGCGCAGGCGACGTGCCGCGCGGGCAACGTGGGCGAGAACAACGCGTTCGACCAGACGCTCGACGCGGGGCAGTACTACGTCATCGTCGACAGCGCGGCGGGGCGGCGCTTCGGGCGCTTCAGGCTCAACAGCCGCGTCGAGGACCCGCAGGCGGCCGAGCGCATGTGCCGCACGGCGCCGCTGCTCGCGTCGGGGCGCACGGTGACGGGCAACACCTCGAACGGCACCGACCGCTTTCAGGCCACGTGCGCGGGCGGCGCGCGCAGCCCCGAGAACCTCTACCGGCTCAACCTCGCCCGCAGGTCGCGCGTGCGCCTCACGCTGAGCGCGCAGTTCGACGGGGCGCTCTACATCCGTCAGCAGTGCACGCAGCAGTCGAGCGAGCGGGCCTGCAACGACGACTCGACCGACCCCCAGCACTCGCTCATCGAGACGGTGCTCCCCGCGGGCCAGTACACCGTCTTCGTCGACGGCTACGGCCAGAACAACAGCGGGAGCTACACCCTCGAGACGCAGGTCACCCCGCAGTAGGAGAGTCCACCATGCTCGAAGAGATCCTCGCGGAGCTTCGCGCCGCGAACACCAAGGCCCACGACGCGCTCAAGCGCGAGCTCTCGCGCCTTCGCACCGGCCGCGCCAACCCGTCGATGCTCGACGGCGTGCGGGTCGACTACTACGGCACCCCGACGCCCATCGCGAACATGGCGACGGTGTCGGTGCCCGAGCCGCGGCTCATCCAGATCAAGGTCTGGGAGCGCGGGCAGTCGAAGGCCGTCGAGAAGGCCATCCGTGAGAGCGACCTCGGGCTGAACCCCCAGATCGACGGAGACATCCTGCGCATCCCCCTCGCGCCGCTCACCGAGGAGCGCCGCAAGGAGATCGCCAAGAGCGCCAAGAAGCACGGCGAGGAGTGCAAGATCGCCATCCGCAAGGCCCGCAAGGACGCCAAGGACATGATCGACGAGCTCATCAAGGGCGGCGACACGTCGGAGGACGAGGGCGACGCCGCGTGGAAGAAGGCCGAGGAGATCGTCGCCGCGGCCGTGAAGACCGTCGACGACATCGTGGCGGCCAAGGAAAAAGACATCATGACCGTGTGACGCGCCCGTGCGCGCGCCGCTCGCCCTCGCCCTCTCGCTCTCGTGCGCCGCGCCGCTCGCGCGCGCGCAGCCGTCACCGCGTTCGCTGCCCGAGTACACGCGCCGCCCGCTCACGCTGCCCGCGGGGCAGGTGGTGGGGCGTGTGGGTTTCGGGCTCGCGCAGTCGTCAGCGCCTCCGGGCTCGGGCGGCACGACCGAGGCGCTCGGCGCGGGCGTCGCGTTCGAGCTGAACGTCGGCGTGTGGCGCTCGCTCGAGGCGTCGGCGGGCGTGGGCCTTCGCCCCAACCCCGACGGCGAGCTGCTCGCCGCCGACCGCTACGGCAGGGTCGACCGCGAGGAGGTCTACCAGGTCGGCAACCGCCTCGTGGGCAACCCCTGGACGCGCTGGCGCTGGGGCCTCTTCGAACCGTCCGAGCGCCCGGTGCGCGTGGCCCTCGAAGCGCTGGTGGTGTTCCCGATCGCGTCGCAGACGTCGTGGTCGGTGGGCGCGGGCGTGCCCGTTCACGTCGTGGTGCCCGCGGCGCGGCTGCGCGTCGAGACCGGTGTGTTCGTGCAGCTCGTGGTGAGCGACACGGCCGCCGTGCGCAACGTGCTCAACGTGCCCGTGCGGGTGATGGTGCAGGTGATCCCTCGGCTCGCGCTCGGGGTGGTGACGGGCGTGTTCGCGGGCAACGTCGGGCGCGACGATGCGACCGACGCGCGCGTGCCGCTCGGCGCGCAGGCCGCGGTGCGCGTGGCGTCGGGCACCGACCTGTTGCTCCAGTGGGTCTATCCCACGATGGCCCCGTTCGGCACCGACGCCGTGGGCCTCGGGGTCACGGTCGCGGGGCGGATGCGGTAGCCTTCGGGCGATGAGCTCCACAGCCCCGGCCCCCGAACGTGAGCGAGTGCCTCCTGCGGTGCGCAACGGCCTCCTGCGGCCCGAGGAGCTGCCGCCCGTGGCGCCGCTCCCCGACGACCCTGCGACGCGCGACGCGCGTTACCTCGAACTCGCCCGGATGCTCGAGCGCTGGGCGAAGGAGCCTCCCGCGGGCGACGAGCCCGAGTGGGAGGTCGCGGAACTCTTCCCCCCGGGCCGCGTCCGTTGAGGCTCATGCTCGACACGGGCGTGCTCGGGCTGGTCTGCCACCCGCGCAAGCACGCCGAGGTGAAGCTCTGGCTCATACCAACTTCACGTCAAGTTTGCCGCTTTCGCGTGTGCGACGTGTCCCCACCCGCGCAGGCACGCCTTCGCGGAGCCCCCACCCGCGCAGGCACGTACGTTCGCGGAGCCCCCACCCGCGCAGGCACGCACGTTCGCGGAGCCCCCACCCTCGCTGCCGCGCGCCCCGCCCGCGCGGAGCGAGGGCGTGGCTGAGCGTATTGAGACGAGGTGATGGGCTGCCTGCGTCTCGCAGGGGCCCTCGCGCTGCGAGGGCGACCATGGCGCCCCTCGCATTCATCGCTTCTCGCCGCTCGATCGAGATCGACGACGACGCGCGATCGATGCGCTGACGCGGCCAAC
>JBDHVF010000228.1:0-10253 GCA_039809605.1 Polyangiales bacterium
CCGCGGCGGGCGTGGCGTCGAACGAGTCTGCGCCGGGCGCCGCGTCGGCCGCGCGCGACGCGATGGCGCGCGAGCACGAGCGCTGGCTCGCCTCGATGGGCATGGACTCGGTCGGCGCCTTCAACCGCGCGTGCGTGACGGGCGAGGTGGGGGAGATCATCCGCGTGGCCGAGGGCTTTCACGAGAAGCGCATCGGCGCGCTGGCCGACGAGATCGCCGCGCGCATGCCCACGACGCGGGTGGTGTGCGTCGCGGGGCCGTCGTCGTCGGGCAAGACCACGTTCCTCAAGCGCCTGTCGGTGCAGCTCCAGGTGCTCGGCATCCGCCCGGTGGGCCTGTCGCTCGACGACTACTACGTCGACCGCGAGCGCACGCCGGTCGACGCCCGCGGCGAGCCAGACTTCGAAGCGCTCGAGGCGATCGACCTGGGCCTCTTCGGCGAGCACCTCGGGCGCCTGGTGCGAGGCGAGGTCGTGCGCACCGCGCGCTTCGATTTCCGCGAGGGCAGGAGCCTCCCCGCGGGCGGCCCCGACATCGTGCTCGGCCCGCGCGACGTGCTGCTGCTCGAGGGCATCCACGGGCTCAACCCGAAGCTCCTCGCGGGCGCCGGGGCCGAGGGCGCGGCGATGCGGCTTTTCCTCATGCCCATGACCTCGCTGCCCTTCGACCGGCTGTGGCGCGTGAACCCCTCCGACGTGCGCCTCCTGCGTCGCATCGTCAGGGACCGCCGCCACCGCAACCACGACGCCGCCGCGACGATCCTCCGCTGGCCGTCGGTGCGCGAGGGCGAGAAGAGGCACATCTTCCCCTTCTTCGACCACGCCGACGAGGTCTTCGACACGTCGCTCGTGTACGAGCTCTCGGCGCTCAAGGTCTACGCCGAGCGCTACCTGCTCGAGGTGCCGGCCTCGTCGCCCGCGTTCACCACGGCCTTCCGCCTGCGACGGCTCATCGACCGCTTCGTCGCCATCGACGCGGAGCACATCCCGCCCACGTCGATCCTGCGGGAGTTCATCGGCGACAGCAGCTTCGTCTACTGAAGGTGAGCGCGCGGGCGTCGCTCGGGTACGCTCGTCGGCGGTCATGGGGCGCGTGATCTACGGGCGTTGGGATCGCGCGTCCGCGCGGGTGATGCGGGCGTGAGGAATCGCGCGTCCGCGCGTGGAATGCGGGCGTCGGGGTTGCTCAAACCCGGCGTCGAGCCGCCGGGCTGTGCAAGGATGCGGCCCCTTCGGGGCGCAAGGATGGGGGTAGCTCGATGACCTCGATGGGGGCCGCGGGCGTGCGATGAGCTCACGCGAGCACCGACGTGGCGCACCCATGCGCGATGCGTCTCGACGGTTGCGGCGTTCGGGCGCGACGCCCCACGTCGGCGGCGCGCGTGAATGGGGGATCCCCCATCCTTGCGCCCCGAAGGGGCCGCATCCTTGCACAGCCCGGCGGCTCGACGCCGGGTTTGAGCAACCCCGACGCCCGCATTCCACGCGCGGATGCGCGACCCCAACGCCCGCATTCCACGCGCGGACGCGCGACCCATCACGCCCGCATTCCACGCGCGGACGCGCGACCCATCACGCCCGCATCACCCGTGCGGACGCGCGATCCCAACGCTCGAGGGCGCTTCCCCTCCCGCGCACGGCGCGGGAGGGGGACGGGGGGAGGGTGTGAGGCTCAGCGACGGCGGTTGCGGCGGCGCGCGATCGCGAGGCCGAGGAGGCCCGCGCCCAGGGCGAGGCCCGCGCGGTCGGAGTCGCTCGTGCCCACGGCGCTGCACCCGCAGCCGTTGCCCGTGACCGAGAGCGTGGGCGAGGGGCCGCCGTCGAGCTCGCCGCCGTCGAGGCCGGCGTCCTTGCCGCCGTCGCCCGCGTCGTCGCCGCCGTCGCTCGCGTCGGCGCTCGCGTCGCCGGCGTCGGCGCCCCCGTCGCCGCGGCCGATGCACACGCCGCGGGTCGTGTCGCAGACGGGCGTGTCGCCCGAGCAGTTGGCGTCGGGGTTCATGGCCCGCATGGTCCGCGCGGCGCCCATCTCCGCAGAGTCGGGCAGGCAGTCGTTGTCCGAGTCGCGGTCGAGGTAGTCGGGCGCGCCGTCGCCGTCGGTGTCGACGGGGTTGGTGCCGTCGGCGCCCGCCTCCATGCGGTCGGGCACGCCGTCGCCGTCGGAGTCGGTGTCGAGGTTCGACGGGGTCCCGTCGCCGTCGAAGTCGTCGGTCGGAGACGCGTCCTGGCGGCGCTCGGTGCGCGTCGGGATGGTGTCGCCGTCGTCGTCGGGGTCGAGGTGGTCGGGCGTGCTGTCCATGTCGGTGTCGCGGTCCATGCCCATGGGCCGCTCGTCGCGCGTGGGCACGCCGTCGCCGTCGTCGTCGGGGTCGAGGTGGTCGGGCGTGCCGTTCATGTTCGTGTCGCGGTCCATGTTCATGGGCCGCTCGGTGCGCGTCGGGATCGAGTCGCCGTCGTCATCGGGGTCGAGGTGGTCGGGCGTGCCGTCCATGTCGGTGTCACGGTTCATTCCCATCGGGCGCTCGTCGCGCGTGGGGATGCCGTCGCCGTCGTCGTCGGGGTCGAGGTGATCGGGCGTGCCGTCCATGTCGGTGTCGCGGTTCATGCCCATGGGGCGCTCGTCGCGCGTGGGGATGCCGTCGCCGTCGTCGTCGGGGTCGAGCGCGTCGATCGACATGTCGCCGTCGGTGTTGCGCGGGTTGTTGAGGTCGGGGCCGACCTCCTCGCCGTCGCGCAGCCCGTCGCCGTCGGAGTCGGGGTTGCGGGGGTCGGTGCCGATGCGCGTCTCGACGTCGTCGGGCACGCCGTCCATGTCGGTGTCGGTGGCGCCGGGCCGCGGCACGCACACGCCGCGGGTCGTGTCGCAGACGGGCGTCGCGCCCGAGCAGTTGGCGTTGGGGTCGGTCGCGGGCGTCGTGCGCGCCGCGCCGGTCTCGCGCGCGTCGGGCAGGCAGTCGTTGTCCGAGTCGAGGTCGAGGTAGTCGGGCGCGCCGTCGCGGTCGGTGTCGACGGGAACGGCCCCGTCGGGACCGGCCTCGGTGCGGTCGGGCACCGTGTCGCCGTCGGCGTCGGTGTCGAGGTACGAGGGCGCCATGTCGCCGTCGAAGTCGTCGGTGGGCGTGAGGTCCTGGCGCCGCTCGACGGCCGTCGGGATGGTGTCGTTGTCGTCGTCGGGGTCGAGGTGGTCGGGCAGCGCGTCGCCGTCGGTGTTGCGGTCCATGCCCATGGGCCGCTCGTCGCGCGTCGGCAGCGTGTCGCCGTCGTCGTCGGGGTCGAGGTGGTCGGGCGTGCCGTCCATGTCGGTGTCGCGGTCGGCGCCGCCCGGACGCTCGTTGCGCGTGGGGATCCCGTCGCCGTCGTCGTCGGCGTCGAGGTGATCGGGCGTGCCGTCCATGTCGGTGTCGCGGTCGGCGCCGCCCGGTCGCTCGTTGCGCGTCGGGATGCCGTCGCCGTCGTCGTCGGGGTCGAGGTGGTCGGGCGTGCCGTCCATGTCGGTGTCGCGGTCGACGCCGCCGGGGCGCTCGGTGCGCGTGGGCACGCCGTCGCCGTCGTCGTCGGGGTCGAGGTGGTCGGGCGTGCCGTCCATGTCCGAGTCGCGGTCCATGCCCATGGGCCGCTCGGTGCGCGTCGGGATCGAGTCGCCGTCGTCGTCGGGGTCGAGGTAGTCGGGCGTGCCGTCCATGTCCGAGTCGCGGTCGACGCCGCCGGGGCGCTCGCCGCGCGTGGGGATCGAGTCGCCGTCGTCGTCGGGGTCGAGCGCGTCGATGGTGCCGTCGCCGTCGGTGTCGCGCGGGCGCATGGTGTCGGGGCCCACCTCGGTGCCGTCGCGCACGCCGTCGCCGTCCGAGTCGGGGTCGTTGGGGTTGGTGCCGATGCGGGTCTCGGTGTCGTCGGTGAGGCCGTCGCCGTCGGTGTCGGTGGTCGACGACGACATGCCCTCGTACGCGCCGATGTCGATCGCGTTCATCACCGTGCGCCCCTGCACGCCGAGCGTGGGGAAGGGCAGGCGCGGCGACGACGTGGGCACGCCCGACATCATCATGCCGGTCGCGTCGGGCACCATCGGCGGCGTCGAGCCCTGGTCGATCACGGGCGAGCCGAGGCGCGGCGTGAGGTCGGTGGCCGACGTGAACTGGGGGTCGGGCGCGGTGACCGTGCGCGTGAGGGTGAGCGGCGCGAAGACGCCCGTGCGCACGAAGTTGGTCGCGCCCTCGAGCACCGAGTCGGTGGCCGCGTTGAGCGACACGCCGCCGCCGCCGACGGGCGACGTGACGAGGTTGTTGTAGAAGTAGACGTGGATCGTGCCGCGCGACTGGCCGATGCCGTTGAGCAGTCGGTTCATGCTCGTCGCGAGGAGCACGGTGTTGTTGTAGAAGTAGACGGCCGTGTCGGGGCGGCCCGCGGCGGTCGCGTCGATGCCGAACACGACCGACTCGCTGGGGTTGGTCGCCGTCGCCGAGCGCTGGATCACGTTGCCGACGATGACGAAGCGCGAGGTGAGCGTCTCGTTCTTGTAGTTGTGCTCGATGCCGATGTCGTACGCGCCGCCGCGGAGGATGTAGTTGTACGCGAGCAGCGCGTGGTTCATGTGCATGCGCACGTTCTGGCCGCCGCGCGAGTCGCGGATGAGGTTGCCCACCACGCGCGCCGTGGTGCCCGAGAGGAAGACGTTGTGGCCCGCGGTGGGGGCGGCGCCGGTGCCGTTCTCGTAGATCTCCGAGCCCTCGATGGAGACCGACGAGCCCGTGTCGGAGGTGATGCCGTTGTTGTTGTCGTGCAGCACCAGGTTGCGGAGCACGATGTCGGACGAGTGCTCGGTGACGCGGATGCCCGCGGCGTTGAAGAGCGAGTTGCCCGCGTTGCGGAACTCGATGTTCTCGACCACCCAGTGGCTCGAGCCCAGGCGCCCGTCGGGGCTGCTGAACTGAAAGAGCGCGCGGGGCCTGCCCCCGTCGCCGTCGACCGTGACGCCCGTGCCGTCCATGACGGGCCGGCCGCCGACGCCGCGGATGATGATGGGCATCCCCTCGGCGCCCGACTGCTCGATGCGGCACGCCTCGCGGTAGGTGCCGACGTCGACCTCGATCACGTCGCCCGCGCGCAGCGTGACCGAGGTGTCGGAGAGGAGCGCGCACGGAGACCGGACCGTGCGCGTCGGCCCGACGTTGAACGTGACCGCCAGCGCCGTCGACGACGCCGCGGTGAGCGCGAGCGTCAGCGGGACCGCCACCGCCAGCCCCTTGCCTCGAAGGATCTTGTGTCGCATGCCCGACGTTCTAACCCAGGTGTGAAATCCGTGGGAACACAGGGGTGACCCGAAAGCAGCAGGGCTGTTTTCTGGCGTCGTCACGGCAACCGTGGGATGGGGCCCCGCGAACGTGCGATAGGCTTCTTTCGCGGCGGCGTGCGGGGTCGTCGCCCGGGCTTGGAACCGGAGCTCTGGAGGACCTCTACACCGTGACGCGGCGGTGGTAGGTGCCCCACTCGACCAGCAGGATGATGAGCGCGCCCGCGAGGAGGTAGATCCACAACTCGCGGCGCACGCCCGCGCGGCCCTGCCTCGGCGCGGTGGCGCGGGTTCCGCCCACGTCGAGCGTGGCGCGCGGGCGGCACTCGGACTCGCGCGGGTCGAGGAGGTTGCCCGCCACGAGCCGGTGCTCGTCGCCCGCGTGCACGCGGTAGAGCCCCGCCTCGGCGCCGAGGAAGACCGCGCGGCCTTCGAGCACGGGCGCGGTGAAGCGACGGCCCGACGGCGTCTCGACCACGGCGCGGTCGACGCCCGCGGGCGCCGGCACGCGCCACGTCTCGCCCGTGCGAAACGACGACAGGTACGCCGGGTCTTCGCCCGCGAACCAGTCGACGGCGTTGATGAGCAGCACGGGCCACGACACGAGCAGTGGGAGGTCGCTCTCGCGCACGTCGAAGGCCAGGAGCATGAAGCGGTCGCCGCGGCGCTCGCCCGCGACGAGCATCGGGCCCGCGGCGCCCGAGGCGATCACGCGGTCCGAGGGCTCCGGGCGGTATCGCACGATGCGCCCCACGTGGGCCTCTTCGAGGTCCGACGTGAAGCGCAGGAGCGGGTGCGACCGCGCGACGTGGTCGAAGCGCAGCGCCGAGCCCGCGGGCGCCAGCGCGTAGCCCGGGTCGCGCGCCATGGGCGCGTCGGGGCCCTCGGGACGCAGCCAGATGGCGCTCGTGCCGGGGGGCACGGGCGCGGTGACCTTGTCGAAGATCGCCACGTCGAAGCGCTCGGCGCGCAGCCTCGCGGCGGCCTCGGCGGGCGCGACCTCGGTCACGTCGAGGTACTCGTCGAGCAGGAGCGCCGCCTCGAGGTAGCGGTTGCCCTCGGTGACCGTGAGCACCCGCGCGCGGCGCCGCTCGGGCAGCGTGGCCCACGCGCGGTCGTCGGCGGGCAGGTCGTCGTGCGAGCCGTCTTCGAAGGCCACGCGGGCCTCGAGCGACTCGTTGGCGCCCGCGCGGTCGGGCAAGACGCGCTGGAGCGTCGCGCCGGGCGCGAGCGAGAAGCGCGTCACGTCCACGGGCGCGCCGTCGGCCATGAGCGTGAGCTCGACGCGCTCGGGCCGGTCGCTCCAGCTACGCAGCTCGAGGAGCACCTCGTAGCGCGACTTGTCGAGGGGGTAGCGCCGCACCGCGAAGGCCGTGATGCCCACGTTGCGCCCGCGACGCCCGACGCCCACGAAGCGCAGCGGAGTGCCCCCGAGGTGCACCTCGCCGAGCGCGTCGCGCGGCGGGTCGTACGCGCCGTCGCCCACCACCGCGATCTCGGGGTGCGGCGCGTCGCGCGTGGCGTCGAGGCCAAAGCGCAGCGCGCGCGCGAGGTCGCCGCCGGTGTCCCTCGGGGCGTACTGCGAGAGGGCGCCTTCGAGCGCCGCCACGTCGTCGGTCATGGGCGAGAGCGCCGTGACCTCGGCGTCCATCTGCGCGAGGAGCATCCGGTCGCCGGGGCCGATCTCGCGCACGATCTTTCGCACGGCGTCGCGGGCGGCGCGCGCGCGTCCGCCGGGCACGTCGGTGGCCTTCATGCTCGCGCTGCCGTCGACGAGCACCACGAGCGAGCGGCCCGTCGTGGCCGCGCCCTTCACCCGCGGGTCGCCGAGGGCCGCCACCATCAGCGCGAGGAGCAACAACTGAATGAGCAATGAGATGAGGCGCTTGAGCTTCGAGAAGAGGCTCGACGTGGGGCGCCGGTCGAGCACGCGCTCCCAGAGCCGCGCGAAGGGCACGGGCACGCGCCGCCGCCGGAGCTTCAGGAGGTAGAGCGCCACCACCGCGGCGGCCGCCGCGCCGAAGATCACCGCGAGCTGCGCGAGGGGGAGGCCGAGCAGGTCCATTCACCCCACCATCCCGACGCGGCGCAAAAGGCCGAGCACCTGGTCTTCGAAGGGCCGGGTGACGTCGGCTGCGACGTAGGGCACCTGGCGGCTCTTGCAGAAGGTCTCGATCTCCGCGCGCCACGCCGCGTGCGCGTCGCGGTAGCGCTCGACGAGCGCGGGCGTGAGCGTGACCTCGCGCGACTCGTCGGTCTCGACGTCGACCAGGGTGACGTCGCCGCGCGCGCCGGGGTCGGCCTCGCGGGGGTCGACCACGTGGATCACCATGGGCTCGAACTTCTGGTAGCGGATCGCGTTGATCCCGCGCTCGAAGCCCGCGGGGTCGTAGAGGTCGGAGACGATCACCGCCACGCCGCGCCGCTTGTTCTCGGCCGCGAAGGCGCGCGCCGCGCCCGCGAGATCGGTGTCTCCCTCGGCGCGCACGCCGCGCAGGAAGTCGAACACCTTGAAGATGCGCCCCCTGCCGCGCGCCGGGGGCATGCGCTTGTTCACGTCGGTGCTCCACGCGATGAGCGCGACGCGGTCGAGGTTGGTCAGGCCCACGTAGGCCATCGCCGCGGCGAGCCTGCGCGCGTGGTCGAACTTGGGTGGGTCACCGAAGGCCATCGAGCCCGAGCAGTCGAGCAGCACGTAGATGGCGAGGTCCTCTTCCTCTTCGAAGAGGCGCAGGAGCATGCGCTCGGTGCGGCCGTAGACGGCCCAGTCGAGGTAGCGGAAGTCGTCGCCCGCGGTGTACTCCCGGTGGTCGGCGAACTCGAGGCCCGAGCCCGACTTCTTCGTGCGCCGCTCGGCGCGCAGCCGCCCCGCGAAGAGCCGCCGAGACACCACCGCGAGCCAGTCGAGGCGCCGCTGGAACTCCTCGTCGAAGAGCTCGTCGGCCTTCTGCACGGGCACGGGCTTCTTGCGAAAGAGGTCGAGCACGCCCACGCGACGGCTCCCTACGCGCTCGCGGGCTTGATCGCGTCGAGGATCTCTTCGAGCACGGCGTCGGTGCGCACGCCCTCGGCCTCGCCCTCGAAGTTCAAGAT
This sequence comes from Polyangiales bacterium, assembly GCA_039809605.1. Lineage (GTDB taxonomy): Bacteria > Myxococcota_A > Polyangia > Polyangiales > CAISKJ01. The sequence continues at coordinate 8,377 of JBDHVF010000228.1, forward strand.
CATCCTGTGGCGCAGCGCGGGGGGCACGCACGCCCGCACGTCGTCGGCGCTCGCGGCGTAGCGGCCGTCCATGAGCGCGCGGATCTTGGCCGCGAGCAGCACCGCCTGCGCGCCGCGGGGCGAGCTGCCGAAGCGCACGTACTGCTTGACCCGCTTCGTGGCGCCCGCGTCGGTGGGGTGCGTGGCCATGAGCACGCGCACGGCGAAGTCTTGAACGTGGCGGGCGACGGGCACCTCGCGGGCGAGGGCGCGCAGCTCGAGGATGCGCGCGCGGGAGAGCACGGGCTTCACCGCGGCCTCCTCGCCCCCGGTGGTGCGGTCGAGGATCGAGTGCAGCTCCTCGCGGTCGGGGAAGCGCACCACCAGCTTGAAGAGGAACCGATCGAGCTGCGCCTCGGGCAACGGGTAGGTGCCCTCCATCTCGAGCGGGTTCTGCGTGGCGAGCACGAAGAAGGGCTGGTCGAGGGACCAGGTCTTCTTGGCGACGGTGACCGACTGCTCCTGCATGGCTTCGAGCAGGGCGCTCTGGGTCTTGGGCGTGGCGCGGTTGATCTCGTCGGCGAGCACGAGGTTGGCGAAGATCGGGCCCCGCTGGAACTCGAAGCGCTTGCCCCCGCGCTCGTCTTCGACGAGCACCTGCGTGCCGAGGATGTCCGCGGGCATGAGGTCGGGCGTGAACTGCACGCGCGAGAACTGAAGGTCGAGCGCGCGGCCGAGCGTGCGCACGAGCATGGTCTTGCCGAGGCCCGGCACGCCCTCGAGCAGGCAGTGGCCGCCCGCGAGCAGGCACGTGAGCACGGCGTCGACGACGTCGCGCTGGCCGACGATCACGCGGCCGACCTCTTCGCGCACGGCCGCGAGGTCGCGCTGAAACGCCTTCACCGCTTCGGTGGGGATCTGCGTCTTGTCGCTCATGTCACTGTTCGTCTCGGGGGCGGATGAGCTGGAAGTACCTTCGCACGTACGAGCGGTAGCCCGCGGGCACCTCGCCCTGGTGCAGCACCTCGCGCGCGTGGTCCCAGTAGGGCGCGTACACCGCGCGGTAGGGCGCGCTCGCGAAGCCGTCGCTCGCCGCCGAGCGGATCACCTGCGACCGCGACGGCCCGTTGCCCGTCTGCTGCCCGTGCACCTGCACCACGCTGCTGGCCTGCGCCGTCTGCGCCGCCGCGCCGCGCGCGTTCTCCTCGTGCTCGGCGCCCGCGCCGTGGCCCTGCACCGACTGCCCGCCCTGCTGCTCGGCGCCCTGCTGCGCGCCCTGTTGCAGCATCGCCGTGGGCTCGCCGCCCTGGCCCTCTTGCATGCCCGCCATGCCGCCCTGCTGGCCGTTCGCGCCCTGCTGGCCCTGCTGCACGGTCATGCTGCCCTGGTTCTGCCGCCCGTGCCCGTCGCCCTGCCCGGTCTCTTGCGTGCCCTGGCCCGTGCCCTGGCCCTGCTGCTGCTGCCCCTGCCGCCCCGACTGCCCGCCGAGGCCGCCCGAGCGACCCGCGGCCGCGCGCGCGAAGCGCGCCACGCGCTGACGCTGCCTCTGACCGTTCTGGCCGTTCTGCTGGCGCATCTGGTCGCGCAGCTCCTCGAGGCGCTGGCGCAGCTCTTCGAGCGACTGCTGCGAGCGCTGCTCGTCCTCCATGCGCGAGAGGTGCTCGGCGCCGCGCTGGAGGCTGTTGCCCGCCTCCTGCGGCTGCTGGGGGAGGTTGCGCGCGGCGTCGGAGATCTCGCGGCGCAGGTGCTCGACCTGCCGCCGCAGCTCCTCGCTGCGCTCGCGCTCGCGGCCGAGGCGCTCGGCCTCGCGCTGGCGACGTCGCAGAAGGTCCTGCTCACCCTGCGAGAGCTGGTGCTCGCGCTGGCGGCGGAGCATCTCCTCGACGTCGCGGCGGGCC
>JBDHVF010000229.1:0-10206 GCA_039809605.1 Polyangiales bacterium
GCATCGGCGGCCGGCACCCCGCGCGCGAGCGCGCGATGGAGCTCTCGGCGCTGTTCCCCGCGGTGCGCGCCGCGGGCTACGAGACCATCGAGGTGACGCCGACCGACGTGCTGCCGGGCGACGCGCTCGTGGCGATCGTCGCGCCCGTGGGCGGCATCTCGCCGACCGAGGTGCACGACCCCCAGCTCGCGCTGCTCACGTGCCGCGCGGGCCAGGGGTGGGCGCTCGCCGAGCGGCCGTTCCCGCTCGGGCACGACGGGTTCGTGCACCTCGCGGCGACCGACCCCACGCCGCTGCCGGGCGGCGGGCGCGGCGTGACCGTGACCGTCTTCGGTGACTTTCCCACCGGCGAGACGAACACCACGCCGTACCTCGTGGGCGCGGCGACGCCGACGCTGCCGGTGCAGTTCCCGCGCGGCGCGTCGGTGGGCGTGCTCGCGGCCGTCGGCACCGCGGGCGAGCGCGTCGTGGCCGAGGGCACGTCGGAGTACCGCAGCCTCGTGCCCCTCGACGCGACGGGCTGGTACCCCCTCGGCGACGACCGCGTGTTCGTGCGCGTCGCCCGCGAGCGCACGCCCACCGAGAGCGGGGGGTGGACCGACGGCGTCGTCGCGACCACGCTCGCGGCGCTCACCGCGCGGGGCTTCGAAGGCGGCGACGGCGACGCGGGCCCCGTGTGGCTGCTCTTCGGCGCGGGGGAGCTCCCCGCGTGGTGCGCGAGCCGCCGCGACGCGCGCTGCGCGAGGCTCACCGTGAACGGCGAGGCGCTGCCCATCCCGTACACCTGGGTGGCGGGCGCGTGGCCCGTCGACGCCGCGCCGCGCGACGTGCAGGCCCCCGGCGCGCGGTGGTTCTACGCGGGCTCGTGGGAGGGCAACGCCCCGCCGCGCGACCCCACCGGCCGCGCGCCCCTCACGTCGGTGACCGTGCGCGCGCCCGCGGCCCGCGCACGCCCGCCGCGGCGTTGACGGGGTGTTGCGCCCGATCGCCCTCGCGCGGCAGACTCCGCGCGTGTCTGCGCCCCCCCCGTCACGAACGCCCCTCCGAGGCCGCGGGTGAGCGACGTCCGCGCCCCGGCGCGCAAGCGCTACGCGTACATCGACTCGCTGCGCGGCCTCGCGGCGTGCGCCGTGATGCTCTACCACTACACGGGCGGCGACCTGCGCGAGCCCCTCTCGACCGCGGTCTCGTCCGAGCTCGTGGCGCTGCTCCACGGGGGGTGGCTCGGGGTGCAGGTGTTCTTCGTGCTCAGCGGCTTCGTGATCGCGAGCACGGTGGGCGAGCGCGCGGTGACCTTCATGGGCGCGGCGCGCTTCGCGCTGCGGCGGCAGGTGCGCCTCGACCCGCCGTACTGGGTCTCGATCGCGCTGTCGTGCCTGATCCCGTGGTTCTGGCGCCTGCACCTGCACGACGGCCGCCCGGTGCCGTCGCTCTCGCGCGTCGCGGCGCACCTGGTCTACCTCCAGGAGTTCCTCGGCGTGGCCGAGATCCAGCCCATCTTCTGGACGCTCACCATCGAGGTGCAGTTCTACCTCGCGCTGGTGCTGGGCCTCGCGATCCTGCGGCCCGCGCGCGGCCTCGCGATCTGGGCGCTGCTCGCGAGCGCCGCGTGGTCGCTCGAGCAGGGCATGCACTGGCGCTTCCTTCAGGGCTGGTGCATCCCGCACTGGTACCTCTTCGCGCTGGGCGCGCTCGCGTGGTGGACGCAGCGCCGCAGGGCCTCGTTCGCGGCCTTCCTCACGCTCGCGGTGTGGTGCGCGTACCAGGGCAGGGTGTACGACCGCGCCGAGCCCGTCGCCGGCGCGCTCGCCGCGGCCTCGCTCGCGCTCGCGGCCCGCACGGGCGGCCTCGAGCGCTGGCTCTCGTGGCGGCCGCTGGTGTTCCTCGGCACGGTCTCGTACGGGATCTACCTCTTGCACCCGATCGCGGGCGCGCAGGTGCGGTGGTTCATCGGCGGCGCGGTGCACTCGCGCACGCCCATGGGCGCGGTGATCGTGGTGTCGAGCGCGGCGGCGGCGACGGTGCTCTTCGCGTGGCTGCTGCACGTCGCGGTCGAGCGGCCGGCGATGCGCCTCGCGGCGCGCATCCGGTGGACGAGGGAGTAGCGACCCGTCAGGGCGCGCGGAGCGCGAAGGCCACGAGGTAGGCGTGCCAGCCTCCCATGGAGACGTCTTCGCGCGAGAGGACCGTGAAGCGCGACGAGGCCGTCTCGATGAGGGCGTCGGCGCTGAGGGGGACGCAGTTGGGCCGCCCCGGCCCGTCGCCCGTGGCCTCGTCGTTCATCACCACGAAGCGCCCGCCGGGGCGCAGCGCGCGCGCCGCCTGCTCGACGTAGCCCCGGTGCTCCGAGACGTTGCAGCTGTTGAAGGCCCCGATGTCGACCATCGCCACGACGTCGACCGAGCCCGGGTCGACGCCGATGGAGCCGAGCTCGACGCGCCGCGCGGTGAGGTTGCCGACCCCGCGCGCCGAGGCCTCCCACGCGAGCTTGCGCGACATGCGCCAGTCGACGTCCGTGGCGTAGACGTGGCCCGTCGGGCCCACCGCGCTCGCCCACTTGAACGCGAAGTAGCCGCCGCCCGCGCCCACGTCGGCGATGCTCATGCCCTCGCGCGCGCCCACCGCCGCCAGCAGCGACGCGGTGCTCGGGTTGTGGTCGCGCTCGGGGTTCACGATGGGGAACCAGAACTCGCGCCACACGGGCTCCGCGGGGAACTGAACCACGGGGTCTTGCGAGGGCGTGGGCTCGTCGAAGGCCCTCGGCGTGTCACCCGTGCGCTGCGGCGTCCCCGGAGGGCCCGCTGGCGCTTCTTGATAACCCTCGCCGCAGCCGACCAGACCCAGCACGAAGAACGGGCAGATCGCCCGGAGAAGAGCCGTTCGAGACATCGCGCTACCTCTGTCTCCACGCAATCTCAAGCCCCGTGCCATGCGTCATCGACACCGCATCGCGGATTCCACGCAGCAGTTGTGCAAGCGTTTGACAAGGGAGCGCTGTCTTGACCGCGGACAAGTGACGTTTTTTGGCACCTGATGGACGCATCAGGGCACCTGTACGCGGAGTGCGCGCCGCATCGACCGAGGGGCGCCACGTCGCTGCGCCTCGTGGCGGGCGGCGCGGGGTAGACAGCGCCCCCCGCCACGGGGCAGGAGCGACCGCACGCATGACCCCCTCGGACGAGAACTCCCCGCCCGCCTCGCTCGGGACGGTGCTCGTGGTCGACGACCAGGAGATGCTCCTCCGGCTCGCGTCGCGCTGCCTGCTCGGGGGCGGCTACGCGGTGCTCGTCGCGGGCAGCGCCGCGCGCGCGCTCGAGCTCCTCGCGTCGCACGGAGGCCCCGTCGACCTGCTGATGACCGACGTGGTGATGCCCGGCATGGACGGGCGCGCGCTCGCACGCGCCGTCGCCGCGCGCCGCCCGAGCGTGAAGGTGCTCTACACCAGCGGCTACGACGACGTGGTCGACCCCGACGTCGACTTTCTGGCCAAGCCCTACACCCCGAGCGCGCTGCTCCAGAAGGTCGCCGAGGTGCTCTCGCGGCGCTGAGGCCCGCTCACATGCCCACGAGCTCGCGCAGCTTGCGGGCGAGCGACTCGGGCGTGATGGGCTTCTCGAGAAAGGCCGCGTCGGGGCGCGCGTGCCCGTGCTGCGTCACGCTGTCGGTGGCGTAGCCCGACATGAAGAGCACCCGCATCGCGGGGTGGCGCGCGCCGATGCGCTCGGCGAGCTGGGGCCCGCTCATGCGCGGCATCACCACGTCGGTGAGCAGCAGGTGGATCTCACCGCCCTGCCGCTCGGCGATCTCGATCGCGTCGGCGGGGCTGTCGGCCTCGAGCACCCGGTGCCCGCCGCGCTGCAGGATCCCCCGCACCACGGCGCGCACCTGGGGGTCGTCTTCGACGAGCAGCACGGTCATCGTGCCCCCGTCGGCGACCACGGGCACCGCCGGCAGCGACGCCGCCGCGGGCGGGGCCTCGGTGCGCGGGAGGTAGATCCTGAAGGTCGTGCCGAGCCCCGGCTCGCTGAAGACCCTGATGTGCCCGCCCGACTGCTTCACCACGCCGAACACCGTCGAGAGCCCGAGCCCGGCGCCGCGGCCCCGGCTCTTCGTGGTGAAGAAGGGCTCGAAGATCCGGTCGAGCGTCTCGCGGTCCATGCCGTGGCCCGTGTCGGCCATCGAGAGCATCACGTACGGGCCCGGCGACGCGCCGAGCTCCTCGCGGGCGTAGTCCTCGCCGAGCTCGACGTTGCGGGTCTCGATGGTGAGCCTGCCCCCGAGCGGCATCGCGTCGTGCGCGTTGGCCGCGAGGTTCATCAGCACCACCTCGACCTGGCCGCGGTCGGCGCGCACCGCCCACAGCCCTGGCGCGAGGCTCAGCGCGAGGTCGACGTCGGCGCCCACCACGCTGCGGAGCATCGCCTCGGCGCCGCCCACGACCTGGTTGAGGTCCACCGGGCGCGGGCGCATCACCTGCCGGCGGCTGAACGCGAGGAGCTGCCGCGTGAGGTCCGACGCCTGCTCGCCCGCGCGGCGGATCTCGCCGACGTCGGCCCGCAGCGGGTCGTCGGGCCCGAGGTCGGCGAGGATCAGGTCGGCGTAGCTCAGCACCACCGAGAGCATGTTGTTGAAGCCGTGCGCCACGCCGCCCGCGAGGCGCCCGACGGCCTCCATCTTCTGCGCCTGGCGGAGCTGCTCCTCGGTGCGCGCGAGCGCGGCCTCGGCGCGCCGTCGCTCGTCGAGCTCGCTCTGCAGCGAGCGCACGAGCGCCGCGTTGGCGATGGCCAGGGCCGCGTGGTCGGCGAGGCTCTGCACGAAATCCCAGTCGTCTTCGTCGTAGGGGGGGCGGCCGGGCTGCCAGCGCGCGAGGCACAAGACGCCCGTCGCCCGACGGTGCGCGCGCAGCGGCACCGCGAGCAGGCTGCGCACGTCGACGCCCCCGAGGCGCCGGTGCGAGTCCGCGTCGAGCGCCGCGCCGGGCTCGCCGAGGTCGGGCACGAACACCGCCTCGCGCGCCTCGAGCACCCTCGCAGCCAGGGGGAACTCGCGGGTCTTCGCCGGCGCGTGGGAGCGCGCGCGCACCTGCGCCACGACCGAGGGGGTCGGGTCGTGCACGCCCGCGAGGGTGATCCACAGGCCGTCCTCGGTGGCGAGCCACACGCCGCAGAGGTCGCCCATCACCTCCGACACCCTGCGCGCGACCGTGCCGATCAGCTCGTCGTGGTCGGTCGCCGCCTCGGCGAAGGCGCACGTGGCGTCCGAGAGCACCTGGAGCCGCTCGCGGAACCGTCGGATCTCGTCGCTCATGCCGCCGACACACATAGCCCCGCGGCCGCGGCGGGCGCGAGTGAAAACCCCGCCGCGCGCGAAGCCGGGCGAAGCGCCTCGCGCGCGCCCGCGGGCGGCGCTACGCTCGGCGCTCCTCCGGGGAGGAGGCAGCGCGATGGGCGACCACGACACGGCGCACGAACTCGAGCACAGGGCCGCGCGCGAGCCCGTGCACCCGTGCACGCCCACCATCGACCCCTCGCACGACGAGGCCATGGCCGCCCTCGTGCGCCGGGGCTTCACCGAGGTGTCGCGCGCGAAGCTCGACCTGCCCTTCGACCCCGACACGTATCCCGCGGCGCTCCAGCTCCGCTTCGTCGAGGCACTGCGGCACTACGCGTTCCGGCTCTTTCTCCGCGGCGCGATCCAGCGGCCCGGGGGGTTCGCGCCCGACGAGGCCACGCGCTTTCTCGGCGGCCCCCACGCCGACGAGATGGCCGCGCTGCTCGCCGACCTCGGCCTCGCCACGCGCGACGGCGACGGGCGCTACCACCTCACGCACCCGCCCAACAGCTTCGGCAGCACCCTCGAGTGGTACGTCGGCCAGGAGCTCACCCGCCGCCTGCGCTTCACCGCGAGCGTGGGGGTGAAGTTCCACGCGCCGGGCGTGGGCGGGGACCTCGACGTGGTGGCCCTGGCCGAGGGGCGCCTGGTGTACATCGAGCTGAAGTCGTCGCCGCCCAAGCACCTGAGCGAGCCCGAGGTGTCGGCCTTCTTCGACCGCGTGCGCGCGCTGCGCCCCGACGTGACCGTCTTCGCCGTCGACACCGCGCTGCGCCTCGGCGACCGGGTGATCCCGCTGCTCGACCAGGTGCGCCGCCGCGCCAACGTGCCCTTCACCCCCGCGTGGCGCGTCGAGCGCGAGCTCTGGGCGCTCACGCCCCACGCCTACGTCATCAACGCCCGGCCCGACCTCTTCGCCAACCTCGCGCGCGCCATCGCCGAGGGCTTCCGCGCGCTCGGGCCGCCCGCGCCCTGACGGCGCGCGGCGTTCTCGAACCCGGGGCCGTGCTAGACGCTCTGTGTGGCCCCGACGATCCCCGACGAGCGCGCCGCGCAGATCCTCGGCTCGCGCGTGATGCGTCCCACGCGCGCGCAGTTGAAGAAGGCCCGCGCCGCCGCGGCGCACCTGAAAGACCCCCGCGAGGCGTGGGAGGTGCTCGCCACCGCGGGGCTCATCCCCGAGTCGTGGGTGGGCTCGAAGGAGCGCCTCTTCCGCGGCGGGTGGGGCAAGGCCGCGCCGCCCTCGGTCGAGGCGGCCGTGCTCTTCGCCGCCGACGCGCCCAACGTCGCGCGCGCCGAGGAGCTCGCGCGCGAGTGCGCCCACCGCCTCCGCGCGCTCGGCTACGCGGCCCCCGTCGCGCCCGTGCGCTGGCACGTGATCTCGCCCGCGGGCAACGCCTCGTCGCTCGCCGTCGAGCCCGCGTGGTGGGAGCTCGGCGCCGCCGCGCGCGCCCTGCTCGGCCCGGCGTTCGCCAACGTGAGGTACGTGCCGCAGACCGACCGCACCAGCGACGCGCTCTTCCGCGGCGCCTCGGAGGGCCGCGCGCTCACCGACCCGCGGCTCGCGACCACGCGGGGCGCCGAGCTCCTCTCGCGCATGGTCGACGAGGCGATGCGCGCGCTCTGGGCGGCGCGCGGGTGGTACCTCGCGGCGCGCGAGCGCGCGGTGGTGCGCGACACCGAGCCCGCACGCGACGACGCTCCCGACGACGACGACGCGTGGCTGCGCCCGCCGCCGCGGCCCTCCGCGTGGAGGCGCGCGTCAGAGGCAGGCTGGACGGGCCGCGAGGTCGCCGAACTGCCCGACCCCTTCGACCCGCTGTTGCAGCTCTGGGGCACGGGCTACGCACCCGGTGCCTTCGACGACGCGTTGACGCTCTACGCGCTCGACCGCTGACGGCGCGACCTTGCGTTGAGCGAACGCGTGGCGGCGTGTGAAGATGCGCGCCGTGAAGAAGCTCGGCCTCCTCGCGGCGCTGTGCGCGGCCGCGTGCGGAACGTCCGTGTCCCCTCCCCCCGACGCCGCCATCGACGGCGGCCCGCGACGTGACGCCGGAAGCCTCTGCGTGCCCGACCGCGCGCGCTGGGACGCGTCGGTTCGCGCGAAGGTCGTCACGCACTGCGCGACCTGCCACGGCGCGACGCCCGCGTTCGGCGCGCCCTACTCGCTCCTCGACTACGACGCGCTCGTGCGCGGAGACATCGGTCACCGCCGCGTCGACGCGATGGCCGACCAGCTCGCCATGGGGGCGATGCCTCCGCCGAGCACGCCCGCGCCGCCCGACGACGTCGCCAGCGAGATCGCGCAGTGGGCGAGCTGCGGCGCGCGCACGGCCTCGACGGCCACGCGCGTCGTGAGCACGCGCCCCTGGGTCCGCGCCCCCGCGCGCGCGCCCGAGGGCCTCGCGACCTGGGACCTGCGCGCAGACCACTACGCCGTCGGCCCCGACGTGACCGACCGCTACCAGTGCTTCACCTTCACCGTGCCGGGCGACGGGCCGCGCTTCATCCGCCGCTTCGAGATGCTCTTCGACCGGCGCGAGGTGCTGCACCACGTGGTGCTCCTGCGCGACCCCGACCGCACCGCGCCCGAGCGGCCGTTCGAGTGCACGGCCATGCCCGCGGGCTCGCAGTACCTCATGGCCTGGGCGCCCGGTCAGGACGCGTTCGAGTTCCCCGACGGCGGCGGCCTGCGCATGACGCCCGGCGAGCGGTACGTGCTGCAGCTCCATTACAACAACGCGCGCCGCGTGCCCGACGTCGTCGACACGTCGGGCGTGCGCCTCTACCACGGCCCTCCGACGGGCACCGAGTACGGCATGATCGCCATCGGGCCCGTGGGCTTCTCGATCCCCGCGCGCAGTACGGCCACGGCGGCGAGCGGGTGCACCTTTCGCGAGCCCACGCGCCTCTTCGCGGGCGGACCTCACATGCACGTGCTCGGCGCGTCGTTCTCCGAGCAGGTGGTGCGCGCGAGCGGCGCGACCGAAGCCCTCGTCGCGGTCGACCACTGGGACTTCAACTACCAGTTCATCTACGACCTCGGCTCGACGCTCGTCTCCCCCGGCGACCGCATCGAGACCCGCTGCACATGGAACAACACCACCGCGAGCACGGTGCGCAGCGGCACGAGGACCACCGACGAGATGTGCTTCGACTTCGCGTACGTCACGCCGCCGTCGCCCCAGCGCTACTGCGACGAGCCGCTGCGGGCGCCCGGCGAGGTCGCGTACGCGCCCGGCCGATGCGCGCCCCCCGCGGCGGGCGCCGACCTGCCGACGGTGACGGGTCACATGGTCGTCGAGCCCGCGCCCGCGCCCACCGGCGGCGCCATCCCCGACGGGCGGTGGGAGCTCTCGGGCATCGCGTGGCACGTCGACACCGCCAGCACCGCCATCGGCACCATCGACGTGAACGCCAGCGTGATCGTGGGCCGCGGACAGCTCTGGACCGAGCCCGGTCGCATCATCGCCGACCTCGCCAACCGCGTGGAGCTCGCGTTCACGGGCGGCGTGCGCTTCGACCGGGAGATCCCCGTGTCGGTCGCCGGCACGTACACGGGCGACGCGCCCACGCGCGCGTTCACGCAGACCTGCCCGAGCGGCGGGAGCGCGCACGTCGCGGTCTCGGTCGACGGCCAGGCGATGACCCTCGGCTTCGACCCCACGAGCTTCGGCGGCGTGATGATCACGCCGCGATACACCTTCCGCCGCGCGCCCTGAGCGCGCCCCCCTCGGAGCCCTCCATGAAGTCACACGCCATCCTCGCAGCCTCGCTACTCGCCGCCGCGTGCAGCGGCTCTCGCGCGACCGCGACCACGACCACCGCGACCACGTCCACCGCGACCACGACCACCGCGACCGCGCCCGACGCGTCGGCCCCCGCGACGCCGCCGGCCGATCCTCGTCGCGAGGCCGTGCTCGCCGCGTGGCGCGCCGCCGAGGCGAACAGCACCGACGCGCCCGCGATCGTCGGCGGGCCGATCGATTACCCCGGCGAGGGAGCCGGCGCGCGCGTCGCGGCGGTCGTGAGCGCGGGCCACGGGGCGACGCTCGTGGTGACGCCCGTGCCCTACGCCGAGGGGCAGCAGGCCACCGCGTCGCTCCAGATCACGGGCGACGCCTCCGAGGTGATCGCGGGGCTCTCCGCGCGCGACGTGAACGGCGACCACCGCGACGACGTCGCGGTGTTCCTTCGCCGCGAGTACGAGCTCGAGGGCTACGCGCCGGTGCAGCACTTCGCGCTCTTCTACACGCTCGTCACGACGCCCGAGCGCGAGATGAAGCCGCTGGAGCGCGCCGAGGTCGAGCTCCTCGGGGTGCGCGACGACGCCGCCCTCGCGGCGGCCCTTCCGGGCATGGGCCGGTACGAGGCCCCGGCCGACGGGATGAGCCCCGTGCGCTTCATCGCGCGGCTGCGCTACGCGACGCCCGCGGAGTTCCGTCAGGCCGTGGCGCCGTCGGGGCTGCGGCTCTGCGCCGACATGCCCGACCGCAGCGGCACGCGCCACAAGCGCTGCACGACCTATCCCACCGCGCGCCTCACCGACGCGCTCATCACCGGGCGCATCCGCCACGACCTCGGCACCTTCGTCGACGTGCTCACCGACGACACGAGCGGGCTCACCTTTCCGAGCTGCCAGCGCCGCGGGCAGGAGCTTCGCTGCAACGCCAACACGGGAGGCCCCTCGGGCGTCGATTGGACCGTCACCGGCGAGGGCGCGTCGATGCGCATCGTCGAGGTCTCTCCCTGGGCCGAGAGCTCGTAGCGGCGGCCGTTCGCGAAGGCATCGCAAGCGTCTGACTCAGGTTTGGCCGTTGACGAGTTTCGCTGCGTGTGAACGCGGCGCGCGAGTTCGCACAGCCCCCTCACCGC
>JBDHVF010000230.1:0-10201 GCA_039809605.1 Polyangiales bacterium
CGCGGCGACCGTCGACGCGAACCGCGTGGCGCCCGCTCCCTCCGCCGCCTCCGACCCGCCGCCCGCCGCCGTCGCGCGGGCCTTCGCCGAGCGCCGCGACGAGCGCGAGGAGCTGGTGCGCGAGCACCTCGAACCCTCGGGCATCACCGACGCGCGCGTGCTCGCGGCCATGCTGCGCGTGCCCCGCCATCGCTTCGTGCCCGCCGACGTGCGCGCGCTCGCGTACGCCGATCGTCCGCTGCCCATCGGCTGGGGGCAGACCATCAGCCAGCCGTACGTCGTCGCCGCGATGACGCAGGCCGCGGGGCCGCGACCGACCGACCGCTGCCTCGAGATCGGCACCGGCAGCGGCTATCAGGCCGCGGTGCTCGCCGAGCTCTGCGCGGCCACGTGGAGCATCGAGTACATCCCCGAGCTCGCGGCCTTCGGGGCCGCCAACCTGCGCGCGCTCGGCTACCGCGTCTCGCTGCGCACGGGCGACGGATACGGCGGCTGGCCCGAGGCCGCGCCCTTCGACGTGATCCTCGTGACGGCCGCGCCCGAGCGCGTGCCGCAGCCGCTGCTCGACCAGCTCGCGCCCGGCGGGCGGCTCGTGATCCCCGTGGGGCCCGCGTATCGGGTGCAGCTCCTCGAGCTCTGGACGCGCCGGGCGCCGGGCCGCGGCCCGCGCGCGTTCGAACGCCGCGTGCTCGCCGACGTGGCCTTCGTGCCCTTTCTCGGCGACGGCGGGCGCTGAAATGACGAAGGCCGCTCGGAGCGATGTCTCACGAGCGGCCTTCGGGGGTGCGGGCAACAGGATTTGAACCTGTGACTTCGTCCGTGTGAAGGACGCACTCTACCGCTGAGTTATGCCCGCAGCGGGACGCGATAGGTACTTCGATCGCTCACCCGCGTCAAGGGAAAATCTTCGCCGCCCCGCGCGGCCTTGTCGCGTGGTCTCCCGCGCCTCCATGATGCGCGCCGTGGAGAAGCCCCGATGCCCTCGGTGATCACCGCGTTTCGCGACCTCGACAGGCTCCGCGAGATCGCCGCGGTGCTGGCCCGCCACGGCTTCGGCGAGGTGCTCCAGCGGCTCGGGCTCGAGGGGCTGGTGCCCGGCCGCCGCGACGACACCGAGATGCACGCGGCCTCGCTCGGCCAGCGATTGCGCTTCGTGCTGCAAGACCTCGGGCCGTCGTTCGTCAAGCTCGGTCAGATCGCGTCGACGCGCGCCGACCTCATCCCCGCGGACGTCATCACCGAGCTCAAGGTGCTGCAAGACGACGTGAAGCCCGTCGCCTGGGCCGACGTGAAGCGCGAGATCGAGGAGGACCTCGGCGGCTCCCTCGCCGACCTCTACGAGCACGTCGACGAGCGGCCCCTCGCGAGCGCGTCGATCGCGCAGGTGCACCGCGGCAAGCTCCGCGAGGGCGACGCCCTCCTCGACGTCGCGATCAAGGTTCAGCGGCCGCGCATCCGAGACACCGTCGAGCGCGACGTCGACCTGCTCTACTGGTTCGCGCGCGCGATGGAGCGCACCATGCCCGAGTCGCGGCGCTACTCGCCCGTCGACCTCGTGGCCGAGTTCGACCGCTCCATCCAGGCCGAGCTCGACTTCATGCAGGAGGCCGAGCACGCCGAGCGCTTCGCCAAGAACTTCGAAGGCGACGCGCGCGTGCGCTTCCCGAAGGTCTACCGCAGGGCCTCGGGCAAGCGCGTGCTCACGCTCGAGTTCCTCGAGGGCAAGCACCTCGACGACGCCCTCGCCGCGGGCTGGGACGGCAAGAAGATCGCGTCGATGTCGGTGGGCATCGTCATCAAGATGATCTTCGAAGACGGCTTCTTTCACGCCGACCCGCACCCGGGGAACATCGTGGTGATGGGCACCGCCGACGAGCCCGTGATCGGCCTGCTCGACCTCGGGCTCGTGGGCCACCTCTCGGGCCCCATGCGCGACAAGGCCCTCGAGCTCATGGTGGCCGCCGTGCGCGAGGACTTCGACGCCGTGGCCGACGCGCTCTACGCGCTCGGGCGCCCCACGCGCAAGGTCGACATGAAGGACTTTCGCAACGACGTGCAGACGCTCGGGCGCAAGTACCTCGGGCGCAAGCTCGGCGAGATCCAGGCGTCGATGCTGGTGCGCGACCTCATCTGGGGCGCGGTGAAGCACGGCATCGACATGCCGCCCGACTTCGTGATGGTGGGCCGCGCCATGATGACCATGGAGGGCACCGGGCGGCAGATCCACCCCGAGCTCGACCTGCTGGTCGAGGCGCGGCCCTACTTCCTCAGGCTCATCGCGCAGCGCTACTCGCCCGACCGGCTCACCGGCGACGTGCTTCGCGCGGCCCTGCGCATGAGCGGCATGGCGGGCCAGATGCCCGAGCAGGTGAGCGAGATCCTCGACGACCTGCGCAAGGGCCACCTCACGCTCAAGGCCTCGGACCCCGAGCTCTCGCCCGTCGTCGACCGCCTCGGGCGCAGGGTGTACACGGGCCTCACCGTGTCGGCGCTGGTCGTGGGCGGCGCGCTCGTCGTGGCCTCGGCGCGGGGCTACTGGGTCTGGCTCGGCGTGGCGATGCTCGCGGGCGCGGCGTTCCAGGCCACGGCGCATATCCTCCGCGACTGGTGGCGCGCGCTGGCCCTGCGCCGCTGAATTTCACCGCCGCCCCTTTGCACCCGCGCGGCCGTGGTTAGACTCCCATCCCTTTGCAGTGGCCGACCTGACCTTCCGCGTCCACGACTCCGTGGCTTCGATCCCCGAGGCGCAGTGGGGCGCCCTCCGCGACGACGCGTGGACGCCCTTTCAAGAGCGCGAGTGGATGCTCGCGCTCGAAGAGACCGGCTGCGCCTCGCCCGAGCGCGGATGGACCCCGCTGCACCTCTCGCTCTGGCGCAAGAGGGAGCTCGTCGCCCTCGCGCCCGCGTACGTCCGCGAAGACAGCCAGGGCGAGTTCGTCTTCGACCACGCGTGGGCGGGCGCCGCCGAGCGGGCGCGCATCCGCTACTACCCCAAGCTCACGCTCTCGGTGCCCTTCACGCCGTGCACCGGTCGCCGGGTCTTCACCCGGCCCGGAGAAGACCGCGAGGCGCTGGTGCGCGAGGTCTTTCGCAACGCGTTCGAGCTCGCGCGGCGCGAGGGGCTCTCGTCGGTGCACGCGCTCTTTCTCACCGACGACGAGGCGAGCGCGGCCGAGAGTGAGGGCGCGTTCTCACGGCTCGGGGTGCAGTTCCACTGGCAGAACCCCGGCTACCGGAGTTTTGACGACTACCTCTCGCGCTTCACCTCGCGGAGGCGGAAGAACCTCCGCAAGGAGGCCGACGCGCACCTCGCCCAGGGCATCGCGATCCGCACGCGCCGCGGCGACGAGCTCTCGCCGAAGGACGCCGCGCTGGTGCACCGGCTCTACGTCTCGACGGTGGACAAGTTCGTGTGGGGGCGGCGCTACCTCACCCCGGCGTTCTTCGAACGCGTGCTCGATCGGTTCCGTCACCGGCTCGAGCTGGTCGAGGCCACGCGCGAGGGCAGGGTGATCGCGGGGGCGTTCAACGTCGCGAGCGAGACGCATCTCTACGGGCGCTACTGGGGGTGCTTCGAAGAGCACCCCTTTCTGCACTTCGCGGTGTGCTACTACCACTCGATCGACGAGTGCATCCGGCGCGGGGTGAAGGTGTTCGAGGGCGGCGCGGGAGGAGAGCACAAGCTCTCTCGAGGCTTCGTGCCGGCGGTCACGCGCTCGGCGCACCGGGTGTTTCACCCGGGGCTCGAGCGGGCGACGCGAGACTTCGCCGCGAGGGAGCGTGCGGCGATCGAGCACGGCCTCGCGGAGCTCGAGGCGGAGGCAGACATGAAGCCCTGGACTCCCCACGAGCGTGGTTAGAATGGGAGCGCACTCTATGGCTGGGAGACCGAAAGAAGACTTCGACTCGGGCACGATCGTCGAGACCCGCAACGAGAAGAAGCTGGCGAAGCCCCGTCTCTACAAGGTGCTTCTGCACAACGACCACTACACCACGCGGGAGTTCGTGGTCGCGATCCTCATCGAGATTTTTCGGAAGAGCGAGTCTGACGCCGTCGCGATCATGATGCACGTACACCAGCGGGGCATCGGCGTGGCGGGCGTGTACACCTTCGAGGTGGCACAGACCAAGATCCACCAGGTGGAAGAGCTCGCACGGGAGAACGAGTTCCCGCTGCTTCTCACGATGGAACCGGAGGACGACTGACCCCATGGCATCGCAACCGACCGTCACCAAGGAACTCCAGGCCGCCCTCCGCCGCGCGGTGCACGAGGCCGAGACGCTGCGGCACGAGTACGTGACCCTCGAGCACCTGCTGCTGGCGTTCCTCGGCGACGAGTGGACGCGCAAGGCGCTGCGCTCGTGCGGCGCCGACGTGAAGCGCCTCGAGCGGGGCCTGCGCGACGCGCTCGACGAGACGCAGGAGCGCGTGCCCGGCTCGCAGCGCATCGAGGTGCAGCAGACCCTCGGCGTCACGCGCGTGCTCCAGCGCGCGGCCATGCACGCCATCTCGGCCGAGCAGAAGGCCATCGACGTGGGCTCGGTGATCATCTCCTTCTACCGCGAGGAGGAGTCTCAGGCGCTCTACCTCCTCCAGAAGGAGGGCGTCACGCGCATGGACCTCATCAACTACTACTCGCACGGCATCTCGAAGTTCGACGCCGAAGACGCATCGACCGACGGCACGAGCGGCCCGCTGAGCCGCCCCGACGGCGGCGCGTCGCCGGGCGGTGATGGGGGCGACGAGGACGAGGACGGCGGCGCGCCGGTGAAGAACCCCCTCGAGCAGTTCACGCAGAACCTCAACCAGCAGGCCGCCGAGGGCAAGATCGACCAGCTCATCGGCCGCGAGCTCGAGCTCGAGCGCACCGTGCGCATCCTCTGCCGCCGCAAGAAGAACAACCCCCTCTTCGTGGGCGAGCCCGGCGTGGGCAAGACCGCCATCGCCGAGGGCCTCGCGCTGCGCATCCACGAGAAGAAGGTCCCGTCGGTGCTCGAGCACGCGACGGTGTACTCGCTCGACATGGGCGCCCTGCTCGCGGGCACCAAGTTCCGCGGGCAGTTCGAAGAGCGCCTCAAGGCCGTGCTCAAGGCGCTGCAGAACCACCCCGACGCGATCCTCTTCATCGACGAGATCCACACGATCGTCGGCGCGGGCGCGACCTCGGGCGGCTCGATGGACGCCTCGAACATGCTCAAGCCCGCCCTCGCGTCGGGCCGCCTGCGCTGCATCGGCAGCACCACCTACTCGGAGTACAAAGCGGCGTTCGAGAGGGACCGCGCGCTCGCGCGACGCTTCCAGAAGATCGAGGTGGGCGAGCCCTCGGTGGCCGACACCATCAAGATCCTCGAGGGGCTCAAGCCCCAGTACGAGAAGCACCACTCGGTCGCGTACGACGACGACGCGCTGCGCGCGGCCGCGGAGCTGTCGGCCAAGTACGTCAACGACCGCCTCTTGCCCGACAAGGCCATCGACGTGATCGACGAGTGCGGCGCGCAGGACCGCATGCGCCCCGAGGGGTCGCGCACCGGCAGGGTCACGCTCCACGACGTGGAGTCCATCGTGGCGAAGATGGCGCGCATCCCCGAGAAGACCGTCACGGGCTCGGAGCGCGACCGGCTCAAGAGCCTCGACGCCGAGCTCAAGGCCGTGATCTACGGCCAGGACGACGCCATCGAGGCCATCGCCAGCGCCATCAAGCTCTCGCGCTCGGGCCTGCGCTCGCCCGAGAAGCCCATCGGGAGCTTTCTCTTCGCGGGCCCCACGGGCGTCGGCAAGACCGAGCTCGCCAAGCAGCTCGCCAAGGTGCTCGGCGTGCAGTTCCTCCGGTTCGACATGAGCGAGTACAGCGAGCGCCACACGGTCTCGCGGCTCATCGGCGCGCCGCCGGGCTACGTGGGCTTCGACCAGGGCGGCCTGCTCACCGACGCCGTGAGCAAGCACCCCTACTCGGTCGTGGTGATGGACGAGATCGAGAAGGCCCACCCCGAGCTCTTCAACATCCTGCTCCAGGTGATGGACCACGCCACGCTCACCGACAACAACGGCAAGAAGGCCGACTTTCGCAACGTGGTGCTCATCATGACCACCAACGCCGGCGCCCGCGAGATGACCGAGAAGGTCGTGGGCTTCGGCTCGAAGGAGGGCGCCATCGACACCTCGCGCGCCAAGGCCGCCCTCGAGCGCACGTTCACCCCCGAGTTCCGCAACCGCCTCGACGGGATCGTGCAGTTCCGCGGGCTCACGGCCGACGTGATCCTGCGCGTGGTCGACAAGGAGGTGGCGCTGCTCCAGTCGCTGCTCGACGAGAAGAAGGTCAAGGTCGCGCTCTCGCCCGCCGCGCGCGAGTGGCTCGGCGACCGTGGCTACGACCCCGCGTTCGGTGCGCGCCCCATGGCCCGCCTCATCGAGACGCAGCTCAAGAAGCCCCTCGCCGAGGCGCTGCTCTTCGGCGAGCTCGCCGAGGGCGGCACCGCCCACGTCGACGTCGCCGACGACAAGATCAAGATCACCTACTCGAAGTAGCGCGCCACCCGCCGCGCGCGGCTTTACGCGGGCCCACGTTCTGATAGGGTCCGCGCCTCATGAAGACCCCCCCGACGATCGCGCCCGTACAGGGCAGGCTCGGCGTGCTCTTGCCCGGCCTCGGCGCCGTGGCGACCACGTTCATCGCAGGCGCAGAGATGATCCGCCGCGGCGTCGCGCAGCCCATCGGATCGCTCACGCAGATGGGCACGATTCGCCTCGGGCGCCGCACCGACAACCGCTCGCCGCGCATCGGCGACTTCGTGCCCCTCGCGCCCGTCGAGAGCCTCGAGTTCGGCGGGTGGGACATCTTCGAAGACAACGCCTTCACCGCGGCCTCGAAGGCCGGCGTGCTCTCGAAGGAGCACCTCGCGAGCGTGAAGGACTTTCTCGAGGGCGTGCGCCCCATGCCCGCGGTGTTCGACCCGGGCTACGTCAAGAAGCTCGACGGCCCCAACACCAAGCGCGGCGCGAGCAAGATGGAGCTCGCCGAGCAGCTCATGGACGACATCGCGCGCTTCAAGCGCGAGCGCGGCGTCGACCGCTGCGTGGCCGTGTGGTGCGGCTCGACCGAGACGTGGCGCCCGACGACCGAGACCCACTCGACGCTCGAGAAGTTCGAGAAGGGCCTGCGAGAGTCGAGCGACGACATCGCGCCGAGCGCCATCTACGCGTACGCGTGCGTGCGCTCGGGGGTCGCCTACGCCAACGGCGCGCCCAACCTGTCGGTGGACTTCCCCGCGATGCAGGAGCTCGCGCGGCGCGAGGGCGTCGCCATCGCGGGCAAGGACTTCAAGACGGGCCAGACCCTGATGAAGACCATCCTCGCGCCGGGCTTCAAGGCCAGGCTCCTCGGGCTCCAGGGGTGGTACTCGACGAACATCCTCGGCAATCGCGACGGCGAGGTGCTCGACGACCCCGAGAGCTTCAAGTCGAAGGAGGTGTCCAAGCTCGGCGTGCTCGAGCACATCCTCCAGCCGCACCTCTACCCCGACCTCTACGGCAAGTACTCCCACGTCGTGCGCATCAACTACTACCCCCCGCGCGGCGACAACAAAGAGGGCTGGGACAACATCGACATCTTCGGGTGGTGCGGCTACCCGATGCAGATCAAGATCGACTTCCTCTGCCGCGACTCGATCCTCGCGGCGCCCATCGTGCTCGACCTCGCGCTCTTCCTCGACCTCGCGCAGCGCGCGGGCATGTCGGGCATTCAAGAGTGGCTGAGCTTCTACTTCAAGAGCCCCATGACGGCGCCGGGCCTGTACCCCGAGCACGACCTGTTCATCCAGCTCATGAAGCTCAAGAACACCCTGCGGTGGATGAAGGGCGAGGACCTCATCACCCACCTCGGCCTGGACTACTACGACTGAGCCCCGCGCGCGGTGGTACGCTGCCGCGCCATGACCCACGGACGCACCGGCCGCCGCGCGCGCTTCCTCTTCGTCGCCGAGAGCGGCGACGGGTGCTCGACGGCCTTCGTCACGCTGTTCGTCGTGCTGTTCGCGCTCGGGGGCGCCGCGGTGCTCGCGGCCCTCGCCGTCGACGGCGCGCGCGAGCTCGCGAACGGCTCGTCGGTGCTGCACCGCCTCTCGGCCCGCGGCCCGCGCGCGAGCGCGCCGGGCAGGGTGGTCGGCACGGGCTTCGCCCGCGGGCGCTACGACCTCCCGGTCTGCTACGTGGCGCACCAGCACTACGTGAGCGGCAAGAACGGCGGCTGGCGCACCGATCAGCGCGCGATGCTCGCCGAGGGCGCGACGCTCTCGGTGGGCGGGTCGGTCTGGTTGGTCGACCCGCGCGCGCTGCGCTTCGACCCGCTCGACGACGTGGTGGCCGACGAGGACCTCGAGGCCCGACTGCGCGAGCGTGACCCCGGTTTCTTCGAAGGCGGCAGGCTCCGCGCCGCGTGCGCGCGAGACGACGCGCCGGTCTTCGTCGACGCGTGCGTCTCCGGCGCGAACCGCCTCGGCCGCTGCCCCGACGGCGGCGTGACCACGCTCACCCTCGGCGACGGCACCCCGCGCAGGCGCATCCGCGCGCACGCGAGCGACGTGGCCGCGAAGCTCTCCGCGGGCGTGGCGTTCGTCGTGCTGCTCGCGCTCTACGCGTGGCGCGCGTCGCGCGCGGCGGCCCTGGTCGACGCCCTGCGCTCGTGGAACACCGCGCCCCCGGCGCCCTCGCGCGCGCTGCCGATCGCGGGCCTCGCGCTCTCGGCGCTCGGCGCGTGGGGCGTGGTGGCCGTGCGCGCCGCGGGCGAGCGCGGGCTCTCGACGGCGTACCTCGCGGGCTACGCGCTGGGCGTCACCGCGATCGCGGGCGCGCTCGTCGCGGCGCTGCTCCTGTGGGACCGCCGCGCGAAGGTCACGCTCGCGATGGAGCCCGTGCTCGGCGCCGAGACCTCGCGCCTCGCGCGCGTGGGCGACGGCCCCGCGGAGCTCGCCGTGCGTGTGCGCCGCGACGCGCCGACGGTGCTGCTCCCCGACCACGCGCCGCACGCCTTCGTGCGCGTGGCGATGAAGCGCGTGGTGCAGAGCGGCCGCAACGTGACGGTCGTGCCGCTGCACGCGGCCTCGTGGCCCGCGCGGGTGCCCGTCGAAGACCCGTCGGGGCAGGGCGTGCTCGACATCACCGAGGCCGACATCGACACGCGCGCGACCTTCCGCACGGTCTCGGGTGACGCCGCGCGGGCGCTGCTCGCCGCCTACGCGCAGACGCCCTTCGGCGACGTGCGCGCCGCCGCCGAGCCCTTCGCGTCCATCGTCGTCGAGGAGAGCTACGTCGACCCCGGCGAGTCGCTCTACCTCCTCGGCCACATCGCGCGCGTCGAGGACCCCGACGCGCAGGCGACCTACCGCGCGATGGGCACGGTGCCCGTCGTGGGCTCGTCGTCGCCCGCGCGGCTCGTCGTGCACGCGGGCTCCGAGCGCTCGCTGCTGACCGACCTCGCGCGCGAGCGCGCGGTGACCGCGGCCGCCGCGTACGCGCTCGTGGCCGCGTCGTGCGCGCTGCTCGCGGCGCTGGTGTACCTCCGCGCGCTCGCGTGAGCTACCGGCCGACCTCGACCTCGACCTCGCCCGTGGCGCGGCACGCGCTCGCGCAGCCGCGCCGGGCCGCGACCGGCGCCTCGCCGTACCGATAGGTGAGCCGCCCGCCGCCGAGGCTCCCGGCGATCGACTGCGTGCTCGCCCAGTCGCAGCCGTCGCCGTAGTGAAAGCGCGTGGTGAGCGAGAGCGTCACGGCGCCGTCGGCGCTCACCGTTCCCGCGAAGGTGCCGTTGCGAAAGGCCGCCGTGGCGGGGCCTCCGCCGCAGGGGTAGCGCAGCACGCCGGGCGCACCCGTGACGCGCTCGTCGATGAAGCACCCGCCGGCGCCCTCGGTCTGCCGCACGGTGAGCCGCGCGGTGCACATCCGATCGCCCTGCTGCGGCGCGGGTGTCTGCCGGCGGCGCGGGGGCGTGGGCGTGTGCGCGCGGTCGGCCCGCGAGGGCGACGGGGCCGCGAGCGCGACGGCGAGGGCGAAGAGCGCGGCGGTGCGGCGGGGCTCCATGGGGTTGCGCGAGGGTAATACGTCGCGCGCGCGGAGGGTCTCATCGACGGCGGAGGGCGCCCGCGAGCGCCGCGAGGTCGTCGCGGGTGCGGCGCCCGTCGAAGGCCGCGAGCAGCGCGGCGTAGGTGC
>JBDHVF010000231.1:0-10193 GCA_039809605.1 Polyangiales bacterium
CACGGCAAGGCTGCTCAATGAACAGCGGAGGTCTCGCTCATGAGGCTCCTCATCGGAGGCACCGTGAAATGCATGGAGTAGTAGGTGCCGCTCCCGAGGTTGATGAACACGCCGGGCCCGAAGTACCAGCGCAGGTCGAACGCGCGGGTCGTGGCGAGGCGATGCATCCAGAAGAGGAAGTCGCCGCGCAGCCCGAAGTAGCCGTAGTCGTTGCGGTAGGCCCACGTGAGGTCGGCCTGGATCGACGTGTCGGGCGAGAGGAACGCGTTGATGCCCAGGCCGACGTTGGGGTAGCCGAAGGTCAGGCCGAGGCCGAAGGTGCGGCCGCGTCCGATCTGCGAGGTCTGCGCGTGGGCGAGGGCGGGCACCGCGAGCGACGCGGCGACGAGGGCGAGCGCGGGGAGACAGGGCGAGGGTCTCGACATGCTCGTATGAGACCTCAACGCCTACCGACGCTTCAAGCGCGTTCACCGCGGGGTCTCGCTCACGAGTGGAGCGGCCGTGCGGATTCCAGCCACACCCGCGAGCGCAGGGTCACGCGGCCGGGATAGACGACCTCGAACCACCCGCTCGACTCGTCGAAGGCCATGCCCAGCCCCGGCACGAACGGCGCCCGCGACGCCACGGTCTGAAACGACCACCGCGAGCGCCGCCCGCCCGGCATGCGCGCGGGCGTCTGCAGCGGAAGCGCCTCGCGCACGGCCCGCAGCGCCGCGGCGTCGTAGCTCGCGATGCGCGACGAGCGCACCACGCGGATCTCGAGCACGCGGCCCTCTTCGTCCTGGTCGACCTCGATCTCGGCGCGCGTCGTCTGGGCGTTGAGCTGCGCCAGGTCGACGATGCCGATCATGGGGCGCACCCCGTTGCCCTGCATCGGGTCCGAGTGCATCGCGTCGCTGTTGGTGCGGCCCTGCGCGCTGTCGAGCGCGTCGTGCGCGCCGCCCACGCGCCCCGGCCTAGCCCCCGCGCCCATCGCGAGCTCGGTCGCGCGCCGCCGCTGCGCGTCGGACATCCCGAGCGTCGAGAGCAGCGTCTGCCCGATCGAAGGCTCGCGCGAGAGGCCGGGCCGCCACGTCTCCTCCATGCGACGTCGCAGGTGCCAGTAGTACGTGCGCACGCCCGGCGCCTCGGGGCGCGGGGGAGCCTCGGCCATGCGGTCTCGCACGTACCCCGCCGAGGCCGCGCGCGCCCGGTCGAGCGCCGTGCCCGCGGGGAGGTGAACGAGGTCGCGCGAGGGCCGCGGCGGGGCCGTCACGTCGAGCGTGATGGCGCCGCTCGCCACCAGCGACTCGGCGTCGGCCCGTGAGCCGCGGAGGATCTCCATCGCGTCGAGCCTCGGCGCGGGCTGTGTCGGTGGCGTGGTCTGCGCGGGCTGTACCGGCTGCGTCACCGCGGGCCCCGGGGGCGGTGGTGACGTTGCCGTCGGGCGTACGCGGGAGGGCTCCCCGCGAGGCGGCGCGGAGGCGCGTGGTGACGGCGCTGCGGGCGGCGCGGCAGGCGCTTCGGGCGCTTCAGGTTGCGGAGGCGGGGCTTCGAACGAGACCTCGACCGAGGCGACGACGTCGGTGCGAGGAGGAGCCGCGGGACGCTGCCGACGAGAGAGCGCGACGGCCGCCGCGAGCGCGCCGAGGTGCACGGCGAGCGACGAGGCGAGGGGGCGTGCGCGGCGCATCTCCACGAGAATGTTCAACCCGTGAAATCAAGGGGATGTTCCGGCGTCGGCGGGCTCGCGGAGGGTGACGCAGCGGCCGTCGGTCGAGCACAGGCCCGAGCGCGGCGCGGGGCAGCGCGTCGAGGGGCAGGGTAGCATCGCGCTGCACCCCATGCGCTCGGCGCGCGTGCGCAGGGCGTCGAGCGCGCGCACGCTCTCGCCCGCCGCGGTGACGAACACCTCGCACGTGCAGCAGAGCGTCTCGCACACGCGCGCGGCGCACTCCGTCGAGGCCGCGCACACGGCCGCCTCGCGCACCGCGGCGGCGTAGCGCTCCGCGAGGTCGGTGCACGGGGTCGCGGGCGCGTCGAGCGGCAGCGGGATGTCGAGCAGCGAGACGTCGCTGCGAGAGGCGTCGGCGGGCGACGCGCCGGCGTCGTAGGGCGCGTCGAACGCCGCGTCGTAGACGGTCACGTCGACGGGCGCGGGCGCCTCGGCGCGGTCGTCGCCCGCGTCGAGCGAGGGCCCCTGGTCGCGCGGGTCGACGACGGCGTCGCGCGTTTCGAAGCGCACGTCGGGGGCCGTGAGGGCGTCGCCGCTGCACCCTGCGAGCAGGGCGAGGGCTGCGGTCGTGAGGCGAAGCATCGGCCGTAGCCTACCCCACGCGGCGCTCACTCCGTAGCGGGGGGCGCCGGGGCCTCGACCTCGACGCGGCCGTCTTCGATCACGGGGTTGACCAGCAGCTTGTCGACCGCCGCGCGCAGCGACTCGTTCACGTCGCCCGCGGCGTCGTCGAGCTCGAGCTCGATGAGCTTGCCCACGCGCACCTCGCGCACGCCGGCGATGCCCAGGCTCACGAGCCCCTTGCGCACCGCCTCGCCCTGCGGGTCGAGCACCTCACGCTTCAACGTCACATAGACCCGTGCACGCATTGGCTCCGCTGCCTCACTGGTTGGGGTGGTCGATGCCCAGCGCCGCGC
Organism: Polyangiales bacterium; assembly: GCA_039809605.1. Taxonomy (GTDB): domain Bacteria; phylum Myxococcota_A; class Polyangia; order Polyangiales; genus CAISKJ01. Next base: position 2,632 of record JBDHVF010000231.1, read on the forward strand.
GGATGCGCGCGAGCGGCGGGCGCAGGTCGGCCACGAAGGCGCGGCCCGTGATGCGCTCGTACGCGTCGACGTAGCGCCGCGCGGCCTCCATGCGCACGTCGTCGGGCAGCGCGGGCGCCGGGCCGTCGCCCGTGAAGCCCTTCGCGGCGAGCCAGCGGCGCACGTACTCCTTGTCGAGGCTCTCGGGCTCCTCGCCCCGCGCGTGGCGCTCGGCGTAGCTCGCGGCGAACCAGAAGCGCGACGAGTCGGGCGTGTGCATCTCGTCCATCACGACGATGCCGCCGCCCTTCTCCGCGGGCAGCCGGCCGAACTCGTACTTGGTGTCGACGAGCACGAGCCCCTGCGCCGCGCAGTGCCTCGCGCCCGCGTCGAAGAGCGCGAGGGCCATCGCGCTCACGGCGCCCATGTCGTCGCGCGAGATCGCGCCCGAGGCCACGAGCTCGTCGGCCGAGACCGACACGTCGTGCCCCCCCTTCGGGGCCTTGGTGCTCGGCGTGACGATGGGCGCGGGGAGCGGGTCGTTCTTGCGAAGGCCGTCGGGCAGGGGGTTGCCGCAGAACGTACGGTCGCCGCGGGCGTAGGCCGTCCACACCGAGGTGCTGGTGACGCCCGTGAGGTACGCGCGCACGACCACTTCGAGGGGCAGCGGCGTGCACTCGTGGGCGATCATCACGTTGGGGTCGGGCGACGCGAGGAGGTGGTTGGGCGCCACGTCGCGGGTGCGTTCGAACCAGAAGGTCGCGAGCTGAGAGAGCACCTGGCCCTTGAGGGGGATGGTGCCGAGCACGCGGTCGAAGGCCGAGATGCGGTCGGTGGTGACGAGCACGCGGCGGCCGTCGGCGAGGGAGTAGTTGTCGCGCACCTTGCCGCGGTAGTGGCGGCCCGCGAGCGGCAGGTCGACCTCGTCGAGCGGGTGCGCGAGGGCCGCGCGCAGGGTGGCGTCGTCGATCACGGCGCGACTGTCTACGCCCGATCGCCCGGCGAGGCAACGGCGGCGAGGGCGCGGTCGACGAGGGCGTCGGCGTGGCGCAGCGCGTGGTCGAGGTCGAAGCACGCGGCGAGCTCGTCGACCGAGAGCCGCGCGCGCACGTCGGGGTCTTCTGCCAGCAGCGAGATGAACTCCCCCTCGGCCCGCCACGCGCGCATGGCGTTGCGCTGCACCATCACGTAGGCCTCCTGGCGGCCGAGGCCCTTGCCCACGAGCGCGAGGAGCACGGCCTCGCTGGCCCACAGGCCCCCGGTGCGCGCGAGGTTCTCGCGCATGCGCTCGGGGTAGACCACGAGGCCGTCGACGAGGCGCGCCGCGCGCTCGAGCATGAAGCCCAGGGTGGCCGTGGAGTCGGGGGCGATCATGCGCTCGGCCGACGAGTGCGAGATGTCTCGCTCGTGCCAGAGCGCGGTGTTCTCGAGCGAGGCCGAGGCGTACGCGCGCACCATGCGGGCGAGGCCGCAGAGGTTCTCCGAGAGGATGGGGTTGCGCTTGTGCGGCATCGCGCTCGAGCCCTTCTGCCCTGGGGTGAAGGGCTCCTCGGCCTCGAGCACCTCGGTGCGCTGCCAGTGGCGCACCTGCACGGCGAAGCGCTCGACGGCGCCCGCGATCACGGCGAGGTGGGTGAAGAACGCCGCGTGGCGGTCGCGCGGCACCACCTGCGTGGGCACGGTCTCGGGGCGCAGGCCCAGCGAGGCGAGGGCGCGCGCTTCGAACTCCGGCGAGAGGTGCGCGAAGGTGCCCACGGCGCCCGAGAGCGTGCCCACGGCGATCTCGTCGCGCGCCGTGACGAGCCGCTGGCGGCAGCGGGCGAGCTCGGCGAGGTGGCCCGCGAGGGCGACGCCGAAGGTGGTGGGCTCGGCGTGGATGCCGTGCGAGCGGCCGATGAGGGGCGTGCGGCGGTGCTCCTCGACGCGCCTGCGGAACGCTGTGATGAGCGCGTCGAGGCGCGTGAGGCACAGGTCGGCGGCCTCGCGGAGCAGCAGCGCGAGCGAGGTGTCGAGCACGTCGCTCGAGGTCATGCCGCGGTGGAGCCAGCGGGCGGGGGGGCCCGCGAGCTCCTCGACGTGGGTGAGAAAGGCGATCACGTCGTGGCGAGTCTCGGCCTCGATGACGTCGATGCGCGCGGGGTCGAGGGTGAGGTTGCGCGCGCGCAGGAGGGCGGCGGTGCCCGCGGGCACGAGGCCCTCGGCCTCCATCGACTCGCACGCGGCGAGCTCGACGCGCAGCCACGTCGCGTAGCGGTGCTCGGGCGACCAGAGCGCGGAGAACTCCTTGGGTGTGTATCGCGGGATCATCGAGCCGCGGAGGATGCCACCCCCCCGCGCGACCTGTCACGGAACGGGACTCACCGCGCCCGGTGCGCCTCGCCGGGTCGGAACCAGTCGAACGCGTTGTCGCGCGTGAAGTTGGTGAACGCGAGGTTGATGCTCAGCGAGAGCGAGCGCACGTGGTGCCACCAGCCCACGGGGATGAAGAGCATGTCGCCGGGGTCGAGGGTGACGGTCTTCACGAGCGCGCGCGTGGGCCCCTCGGGGTCGAGGGTGTTGTACACGCCGCGGGCGGTGTGCATGAGCGCGGTCTCCCACGGGGCGACGAGCTTGAAGCGCTTGCGCCCGTACACCTGCGCGAAGAGGATGTTCGACGTGTCGTGGTGCAGGGGCGTGACGGTGCCCGAGGGGCCGATCCAGAGCGCGACGCTGCCGCGGTAGCGCGCGGGGTCGAGCACGGCCGTGTCGACCACCACGTCGTCGTAGAGGCCCTGGAGCGCCTCGCGGTCCATGTTGCGGTTGTTGGCGACGAGGTAGAGGTCGTTCGACTCGCCCGCGGCGAGCACGCGGTCGACGAAGTCCCCGAGGCGCACGGCGCGCGAGTGCTTCGGGGTGTTCATGTCGTAGTCGGGGTCCGCCTCGCGGCCGAACGCGGCCGTCACCTCGACGTCGCCGTACTTCGACTTGAAGTAGTCGGGCGTCCAGCGCGAGAGGGCGGGCCATCGCGTGACCACGTCGGTGAGCACCACGGGGGTGCCGGTCGCGTAGTAGCGCGTGAAGAACTGGTCTGCGGTGAGGCCCGCGACGCGCTCGACCTCGTGGGGGCTCGTGGCGGTGCGCGAGAGGTTCGAGAGCATGCGCGCGACGAGCTCGAGGCGGCGCGCGTGCGCGGCGAAGCGCTGGCCCGCGGCGAACGCGGGCGATGCGGCGAGGGCGGCGACCTGCGCGGCGGCCTCTTCGACGTCGACGCCCTGCGCGACGAGGGCCGCGGCGACCTCCTCGCGGCGCGCTCCGGCGAGCAGGTTCTCGGCGGCCCACACGCGCCAGTCGCGCGAGAGGGTGACGTCGGGGCGGTGCGCGATGCGCGCGACGCGCCCGGCCTGGTTGGGTCTGCGGCGGATCATGCCGTGACGATCAGGGCCCGCCGTCGGGCGGCGGCGGAGGCATCGGCGGGAGCGGGCCTCCGTCGGGCGGCGGCGGAGGCATGGGCGGAGGCATCGGAGGGATGACGTCGACGCCCTCGCCCGCGTCGATCGGCGGCGGCATCGGAGGCGGCGGCATCGGGGGCATCGGAGGCGGCATGGGCGTCACCTCGGGGCCCGAGTCCATGGGCGGAGGCATGGGCGGAGGCATCGGAGGGATGACGTCCACGCCGCCGTCCATGGGGTGAGGCATGGGCGTGACGGCGTCGCCGGGCACGTCGATGGGCGGCGGCATCGGGGGGATGACGTCGGGGCCGACGTCAGCGGGCGCGTCGACGGCCGCGTCGGCGGGCGGCGGCGAGACGGTGTCGCTGCACCCGAGCGCCGACAGGGCCGCGGCGAGCACCGCGCGCCTCACGAGCGGCGGCGTGGAAGGCGGGGGCGACAGGCGCGGTGCGTCGTCGCGGTTGCGAGGGTTCATGCGGTCATCACATGCGTTCGGGGTAACGCGTGTCAAGCAGCGCGTTCGACCGCGGCCGGGGTCAACCGCAGGGCGGCTGTCCGAACCCGCCGCAGACGATGCAGTACCGGTTGCTGTCCGAGCCGGTGCCACGGAGGCAGACGGTCCCCGGCGGGCAGGTCCGCGGCGGGTTGCAGTTGCCGCCCGGCACGCTGTAGGCGGCGACGTAGCAGCGGCTCTGGCCCACCAGCGTGGCGCACCCGCCGCTCGTGCACGCCGCGCCGGTGGTGCAGCAGAACTGGCCCGGTTGACCGCACGCCGAGCAGCCCTCGGGCCGGCAGACCGCCCCGGCTTCGCACGCGCCGTGGCAGCACGGCTGCCCGATCGTTCCGCATGCGTCGGGCGGCACGACGTCCGTCACGGGAGCATCCCGCGGGACGTCGCTCGCCACCGAGTCGTCGGTGCCCGCGTCGCGCACGTCGGTGCCCGCGTCGCTCGCGTCGTGCGCTGCATCGCTTGCGTCGAGGCCAGCGTCGCTCACGTCGGAGCCTGCGTCGCTGGCGTCGAGGCCAGCGTCGCTCACGTCGGAGCCTGCGTCGCTGGCGTCGAGGCTCGCGTCGCTCGCGTCGAGCGTCTCCGGTCCCTCCGTGTCGGCGGGCGGGCCGTCGGCGCTGACTTCGGGGCCGTCGTCCGCGCCTGTCTCGGAGGGGGCATCGGGGGTGTCGACGGCGGCGTCGGACCGCGATCCCAGCGGGGCGATGTACGAGGGCGCGCATGCCGTCGCTGCGCTCAAGCACAGCGTAGCCAGCCATCGCGCGGCGGCCGTGCGGCGGTGCGGGTGAGGGTGCGGGTGAGGGGGGATGTTCATCGCGGCCGGGATGCGTGCGCGCGACGCGACGCGCTGTCAAGCAGCCCGCCGGAGGTCATCTCGGGCCGCAGCGTCCGGTCCGCAGCCGCGAGCGCGCTACATCGAGAGCGCGCCCATCACGGGGAACGACCGGTTCTGGCAGGTCGTGAGCGCGCAGTCGAGCCCCGCGTACATCGTCGTGAAGGTGCCCGCGAAGTGCCGGTCGTCGGTGAAGCGCCCCGAGAGCGTGTAGACCTCGCTGCACGTGCCACCCACCGTTCCGCTGGCCGAGAACATGCCGCCCGTGACGGGCCCGCCCGTCATCATCGTGGGGCCGCCCACCACGGTGATCCCGCTCGTCGTGACGGTGATCTGCACGAAGGTCATGTCGATGTGCACGACCTCCATGTCGAAGAGCATGTCCCGGCACGAGTACATCACCCCCGGGCTGAGCGTGTAGCGGCCCGAGCGCGGCGCGCTCCCCATGCAGGTCGGGTTCATCGCGTGCGAGCACATCGCGCCGGTCTCGTTGCAGGTGTCGACCGTGCACGCGTCCGTGTCGTCGCAGCTCGCGGCGGCGCCCGCCACGCAGCCGAACTCGACGCAGCGCTCGGCGCCGTTGCAGCGCACGTGGTCGTCGCAGTCGGCGTCGCTCGAACACGTGCGCTCGCTGATGCAGCCCATGCCCGCGCGGCACACCTGGCCCATCGTGCACCGGGAGTTCTGCGCGGTGTAGGCGCAGCGGCCGTCGACTCCGCAGGTGTCGACGGTGCAGTCGAAGGCGTCGCGGCAGTCGGCGTCTGCGCGGCACGTGCCGGGCGTCGGCGCCCCGGAGCACCCGCGCGTCGCGTCGCAGGTCTGTCCCGCCGGGCACATGTCGCTCTGGGGCGTGTGGCTGCACGTGCCGTCGACGAGGCACGAGTCGCGCGTGCAGGCGACGCGGTCGTCGCAGTCGGCCGCGCGCATGCAGCGCTGCGCCGGCACGCACGTCGGGCCGTCGGGCACGTGCTCGCAGGTGCCGCCGATCACGCAGATGTCGCGGGTGCCGGCGACGCCGTCGTCGCACTGCGCGTTCGAGGCGCACGCCGACGTCGCGTCGGCGGGGGCGGTCGCGTCGCCGTCGACGAAGCGCGGCGCCGCGGGGTCGCCGCACGCCGCGAGCAGCGACGCGAGCGCGAGAGGAGCGATGCGGGAGCGCGCGGTCATGCTCGGTACCCCCTTCAGCGGCGCGTGCCGTCGACGATGCCCGACTGTGAGAAGCAGCTGTAGATCGAGAGGCAGTTGTCGAACGTGAGGTTCCACGAGCCCGAGAAGCGGTCGGGCATCGTGAAGCTGCCGTTGAGCGTGTAGCGCCACGAGCACGGGCCGCGCGTCTCCTGGCCCGACGCGGTGAACATCCCGTCGGTGGGCGCCGGGCCCGTGAGCGTCGTCGGAAAGCCCGCGACGGTCACCCCCGTCGCGCTCACGCCCAGCGCCACGTTCGAGATCGGTCCGACGGTGCCCGCGCCGCACGAGTACATGATCGCCGGCGTGAGCGCGTAGTTGCCCGGCGCCACCGTGCCGCCGCACGCGGTCAGCATCGGGTGCTCGCAGCGCTGCGTCGACTCGTCGCACACGTCGCCGGTGCACGGGTCGCTGTCGCGGCAGTCCATCGCCGCGCCGGCCGTGCACATGCCCGAGGCGCAGCGCTCGACGCCGTCGCAGTAGACGTGGTTGTTGCAGTCGGCGTCGGTGCGGCAGGTGCCCGGCGCCGCGCATCCCGCGCTCGTGCACACCTGCGCCCCGGCGCAGCGCGAGTCGTCGTTGAGGTTCTGGCACGTGCCGCCCGCCGCGCAGAGGTCGCGCGTGCACGCCACCCCGTCGTCGCACTCGGCGCTCGTGGCGCAGCGCGTGCCCGACGAGCAGCCGACGCCCACGACGCAGCGCTGGCCCGCGGGGCAGCGCGAGGCCACCGCCGTGTGCTCGCAGCGCCCGCCGAAGACGCACTCGTCGTCGGTGCACATCTGGTGATCGTCGCACTCGGCGCTCGAGCGGCACTCGCCCGCGGGTGAGGCGTCCGCGGGCGCGTCGGGCGTCGTCGCGGCGTCGCCCGGCGCGGGCTGAAACGGATCGCTGCGCTTCGGGTCGCCGCAGCCCGCGAAGAGCGCCGCGAGCGCGAAGGTCAGCGACAGGCTCCGGGCGCTCCCCATGCGAGGCATCGTCGAGACGGTATCACCGCGCCCGCGAACGCCAGAAGAACGTCGCTCGCGCGGGGGCTTCGAGGATCTGTCGAGCGTGGCGTTGACAGCGCGCGTCGAGTCTGAGAACGTCCGCGTTCCCTATGATTTCCACGACCCACCAGATGGCGCGGACCTGTACGGACAACCCGTGCATGTCGATCGCATCCCGCGTGGTGGAGTTCGCGGAGGTGCGGCGCTAGAGGCCAGGACGATCGCACCCCTCATCGATGCCCCGCGACGACCTGGAGACACTCCCAGGGGTCACGCGGGCGCATCGGGGAAGGATCGATCGTCATGGTGTCTCTGGAACGTTTGAAACGGCGGGTCGCCCCGGCCCTGCGCGCGCTGGCGGTGCGCGCGGGGTGGGTGCGCCAGCGCGCCCTGACCGGCAGGCGGCCGAACGGTGAGCCTCGCGCGTCGGCGGTGCGCGAGGTGTCTGCGCTGGCGTGGCCCATCGCGGTGGCGATGCTGGGCGAGACGGCGATGGGGCTGGTCGACACGCGCCTCGTGGGCGCGCTCGGCCCCGCGTCGATCGGCGGCGTCGGCGTCGCGACGGTGCTCATGTACCTCTGCTACTCGGTCGTGATGGGCCTGATGCGCGGCGTGAAGGTGCGCGTCGCGTGGGCCGCGGGCGA
>JBDHVF010000232.1:0-10149 GCA_039809605.1 Polyangiales bacterium
GCCGCGAACTGCGCCGTGGTCATCGAGCGCCACATGGCGTCGGTGACCACCGTGAACTCGGGCCGCAGCGGGCCCGTCGTGATCGCGCCGCGCAGGTAGTCGACCGACCGCGTGCCGCCCGAGCCGTACACGAGCACGCGACGCTGCGCGCTCGCGTCACCCGCGGCCACCGCCGCGCCGGCGACGAGCGCGCACACTGCAAGAAGTTGTTTCTTCATCCGCTGTCCTCCAAGAGCCAGTTTCAGAGAGGGTCGCAGAAGTGCAGTGACGTTCGCAACCCTCGAGGGGTTCGCGAGCGCAGCATTCGCAGCGGAGATTGATAGGGGTTTACGAACGGGCGCGGCGCGGGCTCCGCGCGTGCGAAGCGGCGGCGCGGACTGCGAACCTCAGCGCGGGATCTTCTTCGCATCCTCGACGAACTTCGCGAGGCCCACGTCGGTGAGCGGGTGCTTCGCGAGCTGGTCGATGACCTTGAAGGGGATCGTGCACACGTCGGCGCCGATGAGCGCGGCCTGAACCACGTGCATCGGGTGCCGCACCGAGGCCACGAGCACCTCGGTCTCGAAGTCGTAGTTGCGGTAGATCGCGACGATCTTCGAGATGAGGTCCATGCCCTCTTCGGAGACGTCGTCGAGGCGGCCGATGAAGGGCGAGATGTACGACGCGCCGGCCTTGGCCGCGAGCAGCGCCTGGCTCGGCGAGAAGCACAGGGTGACGTTGACGTGGATGCCGTCCTTGCGGCAGGAGCGCGTGGCCTTGAGCCCGTCGTGCGTGAGCGGGAGCTTGACCACGATGTTGTCGTGCACCGCGCGCCACTCCTGGGCCTCGCGCATCATGCCGTCGTAGTCGGTCGAGATGACCTCGGCGGAGATGGGGCCGTCGACGAGCTCGCAGATCTCGCGCACCACGTCGAGGTACTTGCGGCCCGTCTTCGCCACGAGCGAGGGGTTGGTGGTCACGCCGTCGATCAGGCCCATCGCGGCGGCCTCGCGGATCTCCTTGATGTCGGCCGTGTCGATGAAGAACTTCATGGGGTCTCCGACTCCTGTGAGGGGGGATCGGGACCATACCCCACGGCGCCGCCGGCGCACTACTTCGACGGGGCGATGGTGATGGGCGCGGTGGTGTGGAAGACCACCTTCGGGAAGTCTCTCTCGGCGACGCCGAGGGCCCAGTCGGACTTGAAGAGCACGACGAGCTTGCCGTCCTGGTCGACGACGCAGGCGCCGTAGCCCTTGCCCTCGAAGTTGTCGGCGGTGGCCTCGTCGCCCTCGACCCAGCGCGCGTGGGTGTAGGGGAGCATCTCGAGGTAGACCTCGACGCCGTACTCGCTCTTGAGCCGGTGCTCGAGCACCTCGAACTGGAGCTGCCCCACCACGCCGAGCACGGGCGAGTGCTCCTGCCCGGCGACGATGAACTGCTGCACGGTGCCCTCCTCCACGAGCTGCGAGAGGCCCTGGAGGAACTGCTTTCTGCGCGACGGGTCCTTCACGCGCAGCCGCGCGAAGTGCTCGGGCGAGAAGCGCGGCACCGCGTCGAAGGTGAAGCTCTCGCCGGTGACCAGGGTGTCTCCGATGCGGAACATCCCCGGGTCGAACACGCCCAGCACGTCGCCCGGGTACGCCTCGTCGACGAGGGTGCGCTCCTGCGCGAAGAACTGCTGCGGGCGCGAGAGGCGCACGTCCTTGCCGAGTCGCACGTGGCGCACCCACATGCCGCTCTGAAAGCTCCCCGAGCACACGCGCATGAAGGCCACGCGGTCGCGGTGGGCCTTGTCCATGTTCGCCTGCACCTTGAAGACGAAGGCCGAGAAGTCCTTGTCGGCGGCGCGCACGAGGCCCTTCGACGACGCGCGGGGCGCGGGCTCGGGGGCGAAGTCCTTGAAGCGCGCGAGGAAGGGCTCGATGCCGAAGTTGGTCATCGCGCTGCCCCAGAACACCGGGGTGATCTTGCCCGCGCGGAAGGCCTCGATGTCGAACTCCTCGCCCGCGGTGTCGAGCAGCTCGATCTCGTCGCGGGTGCTCTGCCAGAGGGTCTCTCCCACGAGCTCGGGCAGCGCCGGGTCGTCGACCGGGAGTTCCTTCATGTCGACGACGCTCTGCCCGTGGTCGCCCGCGCGCTGAAAGAGCAGCACCTTGCGGCTCATGCGGTCGTACACGCCGCGGAAGCTCGTGCCCATGCCCACGGGCCAGTTCACCGGCACGCAGTGGATCGACAGGAGCTGCTCGATCTCGGTCATGAGCTCGAAGGGGTCGCGGCCGGGCCGGTCGAGCTTGTTGACGAAGGTCGCGATGGGCGTGTTGCGCAGGCGGCAGACCTGAAAGAGCTTGCGCGTCTGGGCCTCGACGCCCTTGGCCGCGTCGATGAGCATCACGGCGCAGTCGGCCGCGGTGAGCGTGCGGTAGGTGTCCTCGCTGAAGTCCTGGTGGCCCGGCGTGTCGAGCAGGTTGAAGCGCGTGCCCGCGTAGGGGAACTGCAACACGCTCGACGTGATCGAGATGCCGCGCTGCTTCTCGAGCTCCATCCAGTCGGAGGTGGCGTGGCGCCGGGCCCGCGCCGCGCGCACCGAGCCCGCGAGGTGGATCGCGCCTCCGTACAGAAGGAGCTTCTCGGTCAGGGTGGTCTTGCCCGCGTCGGGGTGCGAGATGATCGCAAACGTCCTGCGCGGCGTGTGCGCGTCGGTGCTCATGAGGGTGCGGGCGAATACCCCACGGCGGGGTGGCGGGTCAAACCCCGGCGCCTCTCATCCCCTCAGCTCCAGAGCGCGAGCGCCCCCACCATCAGGAGGAAGACGCCCACCGTGGCGATGCCGTCGATCATCATGCGAAAGGCAGGGGTCCTGAGCTGCTGAAGCATGGCGTGCCTCTCCATCGATCCGTCGGATGCGCCCGAGCGCCGGCGCATTCATGGACCAATCGAGGCGCGTTCGGAAGCCCGAACCGCAAGAATCGCCCACGCTCCCACCGCGGCTGTACGATTGCTGCACGCGCGGCCGTCAGCGCGCTTCGACGCCCGGGGGCAGCGGGATGCCCGCCTGCTGCATGGTGGCCCGCATCTCGTTCTTGGCGACGGCGCGGAACCACGCCTCGCGAGGTTCGATCTTGCCGGCCTTCACGAGCTCGCAGAGCGCGTCGTTGAGCGTGTACATGCCGTGCTGCCGGCCGGTCTGCATCACGCCGTAGAGCTGAAAGGTCTTGCCCTCGCGGATCATGTTCGACACCGCGGGCGTGACGATGAGCACCTCGTGGGCGGCCACGCGGCCGCCGCCGACCTTCTTGCAGAGCGTCTGCGAGATCACCCCGCGCAGCGAGTCGGCGAGCATCATGCGGATCTGCTCCTGCCGCTCGGCGGGGAACTGGTCGATGATGCGGTCGACGGTGCTCGGCGCCGTGCGCGTGTGGAGCGTGCCGAACACCAGGTGCCCCGTCTCGGCCGTCTCGATGGCCATCGCCACGGTCTCGAGGTCGCGCATCTCGCCCACGAGCACCACGTCGGGGTCCTCGCGCAGCGCCGCGCGCAGGGCGTCTTTGAACGTGTCGGTGTGCACCCGCACCTCGCGCTGGTTCACGAGGCACTTCTTGTTCTTGTGCACGAACTCGATCGGGTCCTCGACCGTGATGATGTGGTCGCGGCGGGTGCCGTTGATCCGGTCGATCATCGCCGCGAGCGTGGTGCTCTTGCCCGAGCCCGTCGGGCCCGTCACCAGCACCAGCCCCTTGGGCAGGTCGCAGAGCTCGAGCACCGCCTTCGCGACGCCGAGCTGCTCGGCCGACACGATCTCCGACGGGATGCGCCGGAACACCCCGCACGGCCCCTTGCGGTCGACGAAGGCGTTGGCGCGGAAGCGCGCGAGCCCCGCGATCTCGTACGCGAAGTCGGTGTCGTTCTTCTCGGCGTACTGCTGCCGGCAGTGCGACGGCATGATCGACAGGAGCATCGCGCGCATCGCCTCGGCCGTGAGCACCGGGAGCTCGGGCGAGAGCGCCTTGATCTCGCCGTGCAGGCGCATCATCGGCACGCGCCCCGTCGAGATGTGCAGGTCGCTCGCCCCCTTCGCGCTCATGAACTTCAAGAGCCGGTCGATCGCCGTCGTGTCGGCCTTCGGCGCCGGCGCGGCGGTGACCGCGGGCGCGGGCGGCGCGGCGGCGGGCGGCGAGGGGAGCGTGAGGGGGGGCGCCGCGGCCTGGGCGGGCGGCGCGATGACGAGCGGCGCCGCGCCGGGGAAGCTCGCGCGCACCGGGCCCTCGTCGGCCGTCGGCGGCAGCGTCGAGGCGAACGCGGGCGGCGCGGCCGTCGAGGTCGCGGGGATGTGCGACGCCCGCGGCGTGAGGTCGGTCGTGCGCTCGCCGGGCGCCGACGTGAGGCGCGCCATCGTGGGCGGCGAGTCGGAGACGCGCGGCGGCTCCCACGGGGTGACCGTCACGCGCCACGCGCCGGGCGTGGGCACCACCTCGATGAAGACCAGGGGGTTCTCGACCGGCCACGAGAAGCGCGTGGGCTTCGATGCGCGGATCTCGTTGAGGTTCTGCTGCGGCGCGGCCTCCTGCACCGCGGCCACGAGGAGCTGGTGCTCCACGGTCTGCGTCGACGACTTCTCGACGCCCGAGGCGAGGCGCGCGACCACGGGCCCGTTCGACGTGAGCACGAGCGACTTCGCGTCGATGCGGAGCATGTGCTGGATGTAGCGGTCGATCTGCGCCATACGCTCCGGGTCACAGGTCGGGCAGGGGGACCCCCGCGTTGGTGAGGAGGGTCTTGATCTCGGTCTTGTTGATGGCCTTGAAGTAGGCCTCGCGCGGCTCGATGAGGTTGCGCAGCACGAGGTCGATGAGCGACTCGCCGAGCGTGCGCATCCCCTCCTTGCCGCTCGTCTGCATCGTGCCGTAGAGCTGGTACGTCTTGCCCTCGCGGATGAGGTTCGACACCGCGGGCGTGCCGATGAGCACCTCGTACGCCGCCACGCGCCCGCCGCCGACCTTCTTGCAGAGCGTCTGCGAGATCACGCCCCGCAGCGACTCCGAGAGCATCGTGCGGATCTGCGACTGACGGTCCGACGGGAACTGGTCGATGATGCGGTCGACGGTGCTCGGCGCGGTGTTGGTGTGCAGCGTGCCGAACACCAGGTGCCCCGTCTCGGCCGTCTCGATCGCGATCTCGATGGTCTCGAGGTCGCGCATCTCGCCCACGAGCACCACGTCGGGGTCCTCGCGCAGCGCCGCGCGAAGGGCCGGGCGAAAGCCCTCGGTGTGCACCCGCACCTCGCGCTGGTTGATGAGGCAGCGCTTGTCCTGGTGCACGAACTCGATCGGGTCTTCGATGGTGATGATGTGGTCGTCGCGCGTGGCGTTGACCCGGTCGACCATCGCCGCGAGCGTGGTGCTCTTGCCCGAGCCCGTCGGGCCCGTCACCAGCACCAGGCCCTTCGAGAGGTTGCAGAGCTCCATCACCTCGGCCGAGAGCCCGAGCTTCTCCGCGGGGATGATCTCGAAGGGGATGCGCCGCAGCACCGACCCGATGCCGTTGCGGTCCGTGAAGAGGTTCACGCGGAAGCGCGAGAGCCCCACGATCTCGTACGCGAAGTCGGTGTCGTTGCGCCGCGCGAACTCCTCGCGGTTGCGCGCGGGCGTGATGGGCATCATCGTCGCCCGCAGCGCCGCGTCGGTGAGCGGCGGCAGCGACGGGTCGACGGGCTGCATCTCGCCGTGCAGGCGCAGCATGGGCACCGCGCCCGTCGACAGGTGCAGGTCGCTCGCCCCCTTCGCCGCCATCGCCCGCAGCAGCCGGTCGATCGACGTCGTGTCGCCCTGCGCCTGCGCGGGCGGCGCGGCGGGCACCGCGGAGACGCGCAGCCCCGGCTCCTCGCGGATCACCGGCGCGGCGATGGACGTCGGCGGCGAGAGGATCGGGCCCGGCGGCGCGCTGCCCACCTTGGCCACGCCGCTCGACGAGATGCCCCGCCCGATGCGCACCGTGGCCGTCTGGGTGCCGGGCGCGATCGCGAGGCGCCACGAGCTCGCCGACGGCACGACCTCGACGGTCACCGGCCCCTGGGGGCTGTCGTAGACGAAGCGCGTCGGGCGCCCCGCGCGCACCTCGCTGAAGTTCTGCGGGGCGGCGACCTCCTGCACCATGGCCATCACGGTCGCGTGGTCGAGGGTCTGGTTCGACGTGCGCTCCGAGCCCCCGACGCGCACCACCACGGGGGCGTTCGAGACGGCCACCAGGCTCTCGGCCTGGAAGCGCATGAGGTGGCCCACGAGCTTGTCGATCTGCTTCATGACTCGTCGCGAAGATTCGTCGGGGCACCTGTATACCCCGTTTCGTGGGCGCCACGCGCAAAGAAGCACCCGCGACGCCCTCGGAGGGTGCGTCGCCCGACGGCGGTTGATGCCGCCGCGATTTCGGGCTACTTCGCGGCCCCCCTCCCATGACCACCGACGCAGCGCTCCACGGTCCCTCACTCTCCCCGCGGGTCGTCCCCCCGGTGCGCGACGACGCCGCGTGGCGCGCCACCTTCGACCGCGCCGCGCGCGAGATGCCGCGCTTCTCCTCGGGCGTGCGCCACCTGCGCGGCGACGTGGCGGCCACCCTCCGCAGGGTCGTGCCCGCCGACGCGCGCGTGCTCGAGGTGGGCTGCGGCCGCGGCGACGCCCTGGCCTCGCTCCGCAACGCCGTGCGCCACGGGCTCGACGTGTCGCCCGCGGCGGTCGAGCGCGCGCGGGTCGACCACCCGGGCCTCGACGTGCGCGAGGGCGACGCGCTCACCTTTCGCAGCGACGAGCGCTACGACGCCATCGTGTGCGACCGGCTCGTGCACTCGACGCCCGACATCCAGATGCTGCTCGAGAACCTCGCGGCGCACCTCGCGCCCGGGGGCCGGGTCTACCTCACCTGCTACAACTACCTCTGGGAGCCCGCGCTGCGCGTGGCCGAGCGCCTGGGGCTCAAGCTCCCCACGCCCGAGAACAACTGGCTCTCGGAGTCGGACCTCGTGAACCTCTTCGACCTCGCCGACCTCGAGGTGGTGAAGTTCGAAGACCGCATGCTCGTGCCCGCCCCCGTGCCCGTGGTGGCGCGCCTCGCCAACCGCTTCCTCGCGCCGCTGCCCGTGCTGCGCAACCTCACGGTCTACCGGCTCTACGTGCTGCGCCGCCGCGCGCACCCGCACCCCGTCTCGCAGCCGCCGCGCGTGTCGGTGGTCGTGCCCGCCCGCAACGAGGAGGGCAACGTGCCCAACATCGTCGCGCGCACGCCCGCGATGGGCCGCGAGACCGAGCTCATCTTCGTCGAGGGAGGCAGCACCGACGGCACCCGCGCCGCCATCGAGCGCGCGATGGAGGAGTACCGCGGGCCCCTCAAGCTGTCGTTCCACACGCAGACGGGCAGGGGCAAGGGCGACGCGGTGCGCGTGGGCTTCGCCAACGCCACCGGCGACCTCCTGATGATCCTCGACGCCGACCTCACCATGCCGCCCGAGGAGCTGCCCAAGTTCTACGACGTGATGGTGCAGGGCAAGACCGACTACGTGCACGGCACGCGGCTCGTCTACCCGATGGAGCACGAGGCCATGCGCTTCCTCAACAAGCTCGGCAACATCGGGTTCTCGAAGCTCTTCACCTTCCTCCTGAACCAGCCCCTCAAGGACACGCTCTGCGGCACCAAGGTCGTGTGGGCCCGCGACTGGAAGCGCATCAGCGAGGGCAGGAGCTACTTCGGCGACTTCGACCCCTTCGGCGACTTCGACCTCATCTTCGGGGCCGCGCGGCTCAACCTGAAGATCCTCGAGATCCCCATCCGCTACCGCGACCGCACCTACGGAGAGACGAACATCTCGCGCTTTCGCCACGGGTGGATGCTGCTCAAGATGTCGGCCGTCGCCGCGACGAAGCTCAAGTTCGTGTAGTCACCGCCGCTCGGGCGACGCGCAGCGCCAGCGGCCTCCCCCCTCGGAGACGAGGATCTCGCCCGACGAGCAGTGCGGCAGCACGCTCTCGGCGCAGCGCCACCGGCCGCCGCCCTCGGAGACGAGCGTCTCGCCCGACGAGCAGTGCGGCATCACCGCGTCGACGCAGCGCCACCGGCCGAAGCCCTCGGAGACCAGCATCGCGCCCGACGAGCACTCGGGCAGGAGCGCCCGCGCGCCCCACGACGTGCTCGACGGCCGCTCGCAGCGGAGCTCGCCGCCGCTGCCCGACACGACGAAGTCACCCGACGAGCAGCCCGCGAGCTGCAACGCCCGCGAGGGCGGCCGACACGAGAACTGCCCCTCGCCCTCGGCCACCACGACCTGCCCCGCGGAGCACCCCGCGGGCAGCGCCGGCGCCCTCCGCGGCTGCGCGAGCGCCTCGCGCGCGACGGGCGCGAGCGCGGCCACGCCCGCGACGACCGCCCCCATGGTCACGATCCACCCGCGCACCTGCATGACGACACCTCCGTGGCGTCGGATGCTAGCGCCCGCCCATCACCGTTGACACCTCGCTCGGAGCGGGCGTCCAATCCGCCGCCGTGTTCCACGCCCGCCGTGTCGACGGGGATAGATCCGGGGCCCCTCCGACGTACAACGCCCGCATGCGCACGACCCTCGCCACGTCTGCGTTCGCCGTGGCGCTGGGGTGCCGCTCGACCGCCACCGCGCCCCCTCGCCCCGCGGTCGCCGAGGCCGCCGCGCCCGCGGCCGTGAGCCCACCACCCGACGCGAGCGCTTGTGACGCGGCCCGCGCGCGGTGCCTCGCCGACTGCGACGACCTGCGGCGCACGGCGCCCGACGACCCGGGCGAGCTCCGTCAGAGCTGCCGGCGCGACTGCGAGCGCGCCCGCCACGAGTGCGCGCGATGACGAGGCCCACGATGCGCGAGACGCACGCCCCCTCGCCCGACCCGTTACCCGCACAGATCGTTCGCGACGGGCGCGTCGACGAAGTGACCCGCGACGCCTCCACGCACCGGCGCAGGCTCGACGCGTGGCTCGAAGACGACGACCCGCGCGCGCTGCACCGCCTCGGAGAGCTCCTCGCCGACGAGTGCGGCGTGCTCGTGGGGCGCGTCGACCGCGACGAGCGCCTCGGGCGCGCGGCGCGGCTGCTCGGCGACGACCGGCTGCGCTGGGGCCGCGCCCGCGACCGCGACTCGGGCGACGACGTCGACGGAGAGCTCATCGCGCCGCCCGCGCCCCCCGTCGACCCCGACGAGCCTCCGCAGGACTTCGACTACGACCTGTCGCTCTCGGCCCCCTCGCACATCGCCTCGGGCGCCGAGGAGATCACCATCGGCTACGTGGTGAGCGACCCCGACGGGGTCACCACGGGGCTCACCATGAGCATCCAGCGGCAGCGCGACGGGCAGGTGGTCAAGCAGATCACCCTCGCGCAGCAGGGCCACGGCGCGCACGAGGTGAGGTGGGACGGGCGCGTGTCGCACGGCGACTTCGCGAACGGCTACGCCAACATCCTGCACTCGCCCTACGTGGTCGTCGCGACGCTGCGCGGCCCCAAGGGAGACCGCGTGCGGCGGCGCACCATCGCCGTCGAGCTCGTGGTGTTCGACGTGCGGCTCGTTCCGCGCGCGTCGCTCGCGCGCGCGGCCGACCGCGAGGTCTACGAAGAGATCCGCCAGCTCCCGACGCCGGGCAAGCAGAAGCTGCACATCCTCTCGGACCTCTACGCGACGCAGAGCTCGGAGATGGAGGACAACACCGCGTTCACCGCGTACCGCGACCACGCGGGCGACGGGCCGCGCGTGCCCATCGAGGTCGTCACGCGCGTGCGGTCGTCGACGGGCGCGCCCGTGCCCGCGGCCAAGGCCCTCGGCGACGCGCGCGTGCTCTGGGACCACCACGACGCCGCGCGCTCTCGCACCACCTACCTCTCGACGAAGGCCGGGGCGTTCGTCGACCGCGCGCGCAACTACGACCTCGCCAACGGTCGCCCCGCGAACGGCGACAACGCGCACACGGACCGCGGGGGCAAGCGCGGCGCGTCCGCGGGAGGCCCCGCGGTCTTCGTCGCGCCCGACGGCGAGGTGCGCGACTTCCCCTACGCCGTCAGCGCCGGGGGGACGCGCTGGTGGTCGGCGTTCTCAGACTTCGTGCAGTCGGGCGAGCGCGAGGGGCGCACGGGCGTGGTGTTCCGCCCTGCGCGCATGGCCGGCGACA
>JBDHVF010000233.1:0-10144 GCA_039809605.1 Polyangiales bacterium
GAACCCCGGCGGGCGCTGGGCGCCTTCCTACAAACCGTTTCGCGCCCTATTTCGGCGCCTACGGCGCTGGGGGTTGGGGGCCAGAAAACGAGCGGATGCCCCAGGCCGCGCTCGATTCACCCCCGCGCGTCGAGCGCCGCGCGCGCCTCGTCGCGGTCGTCGAAGGGCGACCGCACGCCGTGGACCTCTTGATACGTCTCGTGGCCCTTGCCCGCGAGGAGCACCGTGTCTCCCTCGGCCGCGAGCGCCACGGCCATCGCGATCGCCGCGCGGCGGTCGACCACCACGGCGAACTCCCCCGCCGTGGGAGCGCGGCCCGTCACCTCGCGCTTGCCGCCCGTACGCACGCCCTCGGCGGCGGCCTCGGCGATGGCCGCGGGCTCCTCGCTGCGCGGGTTGTCCCTCGTCACGATCACCACGTCGGCGCCTCGCGCCGCGGCGGCTCCCATCAGCGGACGCTTCGCGCGGTCGCGATCACCGCCGCAGCCGAAGACGCAGATCACGCGGCCCGGCGTGGTGGCGCGCACCGAGGCCAGCACGCGCTCGAGCGCGTCGGGCGTGTGCGCGTAGTCGACCAGCACGTCGAACTTCGCGGCGCCCTTCGTGGGGGTGACCCGTTCGAGACGTCCCGGCGCGCCCTTCGCGTCTTCGAGCGCCTCGGCCGCGCGCGCGTACGGAAAGCCCAGCGCCCCGAGGATCCCCATCGCGCAGAGCAGGTTCTCGACGTTGTGCGCGCCCGCGAGCGGAGAGCGCAGGTGAACCTCTCCCTCGGGCGTCGAGACCGTCGCGTCGATGCCCCCCTGCCGCGCCCCCCCCGCCGTGACCCGCAGCGTCGCCTCCGCGCCGCGGGCGCTGTACGAGAGGGCCTCGTGCAGCGTCGCCGCGAGCAGCGCGCCCGTGGCGTCGTCGGCGTTCACCACGCTCGCGCCGGGCCCGAGCTCTTCGAAGAGCGCGCGCTTGGCCGCGACGTAGCGGTCCATGGTGCCGTGAAAGTCCAGGTGGTCCTGCGTGATGTTGGTGAGCGCCGCCACGCGAAAGCGCACCGCCCCCACGCGCTTGAGCGCGATGGCGTGCGAGCTCACCTCCATCACCGCGTGGGTGGCGCCCGCGTCGCGCATGGCCGCGAAGCGCCGCGCGAGGTCGTCGGCCTCGGGCGTCGTGTGCAGCGCGGGCCACTCGATCGAGCCGTACCGATGCGCCACCGTGCCGAGCAGGCCGGGCCGCGCGCCGAGCGACCGCAGCGCGTGCTCGACCAGCCACGCCGTCGTGGTCTTGCCGTTGGTGCCCGTGATCCCGATCACGTCGAGCACCCACGTGGGGTGCGTCCACACGTAGCTCGACATGAACGCGAGGGCCTGCTCGATGTCGGGCACCACGAGCTGCGGCACCGTCACGTCGAGCTCGGCGGGCGAGGCGATGGCCGCCGCGCCGCGCGCGATCGCGTCGAGGGCGAAGCGCGCGCCGTCGGTGCGAGCGCCCGGACGCGCCACGAAGAGGTCGCCGGGGCAGACGTCGCGCGAGTCGTGGCGCACGTCCCTCACGCGGGTCGAGGGGTCGCCCACCACGCGGGCGTCGTGGAGCTCGCGGGCCAGGTCGCCGAGCGTGGCGCCGCGCAGTCCGGCAGGGGTCTCTTCGCTCACGGGTGCACCTCCGTCGACGCCGGTGCGGGCGTCGCCACGGGAGTGTACCCGCCGCCGGGCTCGGCCCACGCATGCACGGGGCGCGAGGGGTCGCAGGGCGTTCCCGCGGCGGGCTCCTGGCGCACCACCACGCCCGCGCCTTCGAGGGCGCCGTCGAGGCCCGCCGAGGCGAGGGCCCGCCGCGCCTCGCGCAGCGACATGCGCGAGAGGTCGGGCACCGCGCACGCGCCGCCGTTCGATCGCGCGGCGCGCGCCTCGCGGGGGCGCGCGGGGGGGTGCGCCGCCACGCGGGGAAAGTCCATCGCGCGCTGCGCCGCGGGCAGGGCGCCGAGGTATCGGAGCGACTGCTCCATCACGCGGTGAAAGAGCGGGGCGGCCACGGCGCCGCCGGCGTGCGAGATCTGCGGCTCGTCGATCACCACGGTGACCACGAGGCGCGGCCGCTCGGCGGGCGCGAAGCCGATGAACGAGCTCACCCAGCGTCGGTCGTCGTAGCCGTGGGCGTGCTCGCGGGCCTTCTGCGCGGTGCCCGTCTTGCCCGCGACGCGCACGCCGGGGATGGCGGCCTCGAGGCCGGTGCCCTGGTCCTCGGTGACGGCGGTGAGCATCTCGGCGAGCAGGCGCGCGTTGGCGGGCTGCATGGCCGGGCGTCCCGGGTCGGGGGTGTTCTCCTCGACGAGCGCGCCGGTGGCGTCGGTGATGCGCGACACGAGCAGCGGGTGCACGAGGCGCCCGCCGTTGGCGACGGCGCCGAGGCCCTGCGCGAGCTGCGCGGCCGTGACGCCGACGCCCTGTCCGAAGGCCACCGTGGCGACCTCGACGTCGTACCAGCGCCGCTCGCCGAAGCGCGCGCGCGCCTCGCCCGGCAGCGGCAGGCCGGTGCGCTCTCCGAAGCCGAAGCGGCGGTAGGCGCGCTCGAGCCCCTCGGCGCCGAGCGCGAGGCCGATCTGCGCCGCGCCGATGTTGCTCGACCGCGCGAGCACCAGCATGGGCGTGAGCATCTGCTCGGGGTGCGAGTCGTGAATGGTCAGGTCGCCGATGGCGTAGGTGCCACCGAAGCAGTTGATCTCCTGGCCCGGTCGCACGACGCCGGCGTCGAGGGCGCCGCCGATCGAGAAGACCTTCATGGTGCTGCCGGGCTCGAAGCGGTCGGCGATGGCGCGGTTGCGGCGCTGCTCGGCGTCCGAGAGGTTGATCTCGTTGAGGTTGTACGTGGGGTAGCTCGCCATCGCGAGCACCTCGCCCGTGGCCGGGTCGGTCACGATCACGCTGCCGCCGCGGGCTTCGAACACCTGGCACGTGAGCGCGAGCTCGCGCTCGACGATGTGCTGAATGGTCGAGTCGACGGTGAGCGTCACGTCGTCGCCCGCCTGGCCCATTCCCGGCGTGAGCCCGTCGGCGAACACGAGGTTGCCGCGCGCGTCTCGCAGGCCCTGCACGGCCACCACGCGCCCGCGGAGGTTCTCGTCGAGCGAGCGCTCGAGCCCTTCGAGGCCGTGGCCGTCGGCGCCCACGAAGCCCACGAGGTGCGCGGCGAGCTCGCGGTTGGGGTACCACCGGCGGCTCTCTTCGATCACCTCGAGGCCGTCGCGGTTGCGCACGTGGGCGTCGCGCATGATCTCCTGCACGCGCGCGGCCTCCTGCGGAGACATGTGGCGCTTGACCCAGACGAATCCGCGGTTGCTGCTGAGCCGGCCGCGCACGTCGGCCTCGGGCATCGAGAGGGCGGCGGCGAGGCGCGCGGCGAGGGCGCCCACGTCGAGGCCGCGGATGGTCGCGAGGCGGCGCGGCCCGGCGGAGAGCGACGGGGACACCACGCTCACGGCGAGGGGGTTGTGGTGTCGGTCGTAGATGGTGCCGCGGCGGGGCGAGAACTCGACCTGGCGGGTGTACTGCTGCTCGGCCTCCTCGCGGAGCACGGGCGCGCGGCGCACCTGGAGGTCCCACGCGGCGCCGACGAGGCGCGTGAAGCCGACGCCGAGGAGGCACACGAGGATGGCGAGTCGCACGCGCATCCACTTCGCGCGGCGCGGGTCGAGGTTTCTCACCGGGGCCTCCCGCTGGCGCGGCCGGGGCGCGTGGCGCCGCCGGCGATGAGGGTGGGGACGCGGTCGGGCTCGACCATGCCGAGCTCGTTGCGCCCGATGTCTTCGAGGGCGGCGGGCGAGCGCCGCGCGGCGAGCTCGAGGCGCACCTGGTTGATCTGCCCGCGCAGCCGCAGGCCGTCGGTGCGCGCGCGCTCGACCTCGTAGCCCATCGCGATGTTCTGGTTGCGCAGCGCGAGGTGCACCACGAACGCCGCCACCGACGAGACCACCGCGAGGCTGAACATCACCATGAACCGCGTCGAGCTCACCCGCCCGTCTCCCCTTCTCGCGCGACCCTCCGCGCCGCGCGCAGCTTGGCGCTCCTGGCCCTGGGGTTCTCGCGGCACTCGTCGTCGCCGGGCTCCAGGGGCTTCTTGGTCATCACCTCGAGCGCGTCGCTGCCGCGAAACGCGTGCTTGACCTTGCGGTCCTCGAGCGAGTGGAACGAGATGATGGCCGCGACGCCTCCGTCGGCGAGCGCGTCGGGCAGCGCGGCCAGGAGCCGGTCGAGCTCGCCGAGCTCGTCGTTCACCGCGATGCGCAGCGCCTGGAACGTGCGCGTCGCGGGGTCGAGCTGGCCGAAGCGCGGCGGCCCGAGCACGCGGTACACGGCCGCCGCGAGGTGCTTCGTCGTGTCCATCTCGCCGGCCTCGACGGCGCGCTTGATCGAGCGCGCGATGGGGCGCGAGCGTCGCTCCTCGCCGTACTGATAGATCACGTCGGCGAGCTCCGACTCGCGCAGGTCTCGCACGAGGCTCCACGCGGTGTCGCGGCCCTCGGGGTCCATGCGCATGTCGAGGGGCCCCTCGTGGCGAAAGCTCATGCCGCGCTCGGCCTCGTCGAGCTGCGGCGAGCTCACGCCGAGGTCGGCGACGAGCCCGTCGACGCGGCGCCCCGCGAGCACCGCGACGATCGACGACATGGGCGCGCGGTGCAGCTCCACGCGGTCGCCGAAGCGCGCGAGGCGCTCGCGCGAGCGCTCGATGGCCGTGGGGTCGCGGTCGACGCAGACGACCCTCCCGTCGGGCGACGAGGCCTCGAGCAGCGCCTCGGTGTGGCCCCCGAGGCCGAGGGTCACGTCGGCGTAGAGGCCCCCTGCGCGCGGCGCGACGAGCTCGGTCACGCGCTCGCGGAGCACGGTGATGTGGAGGGGCTCTGCCATCGGGTGCGTACAGAGCGCACGACCCGGGGGCGCGGGTCAAACTTACGGCAGGTAGCGCACGAGGCGAGGGCCGAGGGCGCGCGTGAGGGCGACGGGCGTGTGCTGCCACGCGCGGCTCACGGTCGCGAGCACGGGGTCGTGCGACGCGGCTTCGGGGAGGTGCTCCCCGGGCGGCAGGAGGTAGTGGTAGGGCAGCGGCACGGGAACGGCGCCCCAGTTCTTCTTGAAGGTGAAGGTGCCGGAGTCTTCGCTCGAGCGGCCGAACGAGAACGTGCGGTAGCCGCGGCGGATGGCCTCTCGGATCACGGTCCAGTAGAGGAGCATGTTGGCGCGCAGGCGCGCGAGGCGGTGGAGGGTGCCCGCGCAGGGGATCTCGAGCACGTCGCCCATGCCAACGAGGATGCCCCCACCGATGGCAACTCCCTGGTAGCGCACCACGGCGACGAACGACCGCTCGGGCATGCGCCGCAGGGTCTCTTCGAAGATCCTGCGCGAGTGGCAGGGGCTCCCCAGGTCGCGCATCACGTGGGCGTAGACGGCGTGGAACTCGGGCAGGAGCTCCGCGCCGCCGACGTGGGCCGTGACGCCTTCTTTCTCGGGGCGTCGGATGTCTGCGCGGGCCTTGGCGCCGACGGCCTTGAGAATGCCCTCTTCACCTGGCGAGAGGTCGAGGTGCATGAGCACCTTGCCGTGGCGGGTGGGGAGCGCGTCGGCGGGCACGGGGTGGGCGTGCCTGAGCTCGACGTGCTGGCAGCGGTGCTCCTCGCGCAGCGCCTCGGCGGCGTCGAGCAGGCAGCGCCACGTCGCGTCGTCGTCGGCGAGGGCGCCGCCGTGCCCGAAGTACGGCACCGACACGAGGGTGGGCTTGCGAGGCCCGAGGCCCGCGAGTCGCACG
Source organism: Polyangiales bacterium (assembly GCA_039809605.1). Taxonomy (GTDB): domain Bacteria; phylum Myxococcota_A; class Polyangia; order Polyangiales; genus CAISKJ01. The sequence continues at coordinate 5,785 of JBDHVF010000233.1, forward strand.
AGCGGCAGCACGCCCGTCACGCGGCCTTCGTAGTAGGCCATGAGGGGCAGCGAGCGCATGCCGTAGACGTCTTCGAAGAGGCCGCCCCACTCCCAGCGGTGATAGACCGACGCGTGGGGGTTACGCTCGACGTAGCCGTTCCATCGGGCGCGGTCGAGCGCGGTGGCGAGGCGGATCACGGGAGGGGATTCAGGGGCCGATGCGCGGCGAGGTCGGCAGGTAGAACGACAGGCCGACGGTGAACATCTGGTTGAAGGTCCAGGTGCGGTCGTCGCTGGTGATGACCGTGCGGCGGTTGGCCGAGTTGCGCTCGAAGTACGTGGAGACGTAGTCCGAGAAGCCCGCGCAGCTCTCGTTGCCGGCGAGGCCGCAGCGCGACACGGTGCTGTTCTCGTCGGTGCCCGAGCGGTTCCACTGGAAGGGCGTCGCGCGGTACTCGAAATTGATCGAGATGAAGCGGTTGATGTAGAAGTTCAAGCCCGCGCCGAAGGTCGGGGCGATGGCCACGCGCGAGGCGCGCGCCGTCTGGGTGGCGGCCGTGCGGCTGCGGGCGTTCGAAGCCGCGGAGCCCGAGAGGTCCATGCGCACGGTGTCGTTGTTGAGGGCGAGGTCGGCGCGCTCCTCGACGCCGACGAACGCGGCGCCCGCGAAGATGAAGAAGTCGATGTCTGCGACGAGGCTCTGAAAGAGCGCGAACTTGCCGCGCAGCGGGATGAACGTGACGTGCAGGTCGGCCATCCAGTTGCGGCGCGCGACCTGGTCGGCGAAGCGCGACGCGATGGGCACGTTGGCCGTGCCGCCCGGCGAGTTCGACGAGACCTGATCGGTGAGGGCGGTGTTGACGTGCACGGGCGCCGCCGCGCCCATGACGCCGATGCCGAGCCAGTCGGTGAAGTGGTACTCGGCGCGCAGGCCGAAGAACATGTCGCGCGAGAACTCGTCGACCAGCGAGATGCCGAAGGTGGGCGTGATCGCGATGCGCCCCTCGCGGTAGCGCACGAGCCGCGACACCGAGCGCGCGCCGGCCAGGGGGCCGCGGAGCTGGATCTCCTGCGCCTGCGCGGGCGCTGCGGCGAGGGCCGCGCCCGCGAGGGCCAGCGTGCCGATCAGTCGCTTCATCACAGTGTTCCTCATGGCGTGGGGTCCGCGGCCGGTCACTTGGGCAGGTGGTAGGAGAACGAGAAGGGCAGGAAGATCGTGAGGCCCAGCGAGACCATCACGTTGTCGGTGAGGGCCGACTCACCCGTCCAGGTGCTCGGGTTGCGGCGCGAGTTGGCCGCGGTGGCAGACCCCTCGGGCGCGATGCGCGTGTTCTCGAGGAGCTCGGGGTAGACGAAGTTGCGCAGCTCGAGGGTCAGGCCCACCGAGCGCGAGAAGAAGATGCGCACGCCCACGCTGGCGTCGAAGAGGATGTTGGTGTTCCACCCGAACGTGCGGATCTCGGGGTCGATCGCGGCGATGGGGCGCGAGCGCATGATGCCCACGCCGGCGCTCACGTAGAGGTCCCAGTGGAAGATGAACCGCGAGAACATCGAGAACTTGCCGTAGAGGGGCACGTACGAGAAGTTCACCGCGGCCGCGAGCTGGTACTCGTTGATGGGCACCACGAGGCCCGTCGAGCGGCCCGTCACCAGGTTCACGTCGGACTGGGTGTTGAGCCCCTGGAAGAACACGCCCGTGAGCCCCACGGCCAGCACGTTCGAGATCCAGTAGTTGGCGTTGAGCCCGAAGCCCGTGTGGCCCACGAAGGGGTCGTTGAGGGCGAAGTTCGCCGTCGGGGTGAGCTCGACGCGGTGGTTGCGCAGCGCGTAGATCTGCTGCACCGCGTAGATCTCTTCGGTGAACGGGTGACGCTGCGCGGTCACCTCGCCGCCGGGCACCTCGAGCTGGAGCTGCGCGCCCGTCGCGGGCTGCTCGGTCTGCGCAGGCTCCGCGGCCTGCGTCTCGGGCTGGCTGAAGTCCATGTCGGACCCGCCGCCCGCGGGTTGCGCCGGCTGCGCCGGCTGGTTGCCACCCCGCTGGCCTGCCCGCGTCTGCGCCCCTGCCGCGAGCGGGAGGCTCAGCACCGCCGTCGTCAGCAGGAACCGGGCGATCGTTTTGCGACCCATCGTCACCCCTGTGCTCTCTCCCTGAAGGCGCCTCGGGCGCCCCTCGCCTCTCGCATCCCGTGTCGTCCAAGTGGTCGAAATCACAGGATATTCAGCCAAATCGCCGCGGACTATATCACGCGGCTCGAACACGTCTCAACAGAAATCCTGGCTCTGCCCGGCGGCCACGCGCGGTGGTTTCAATGCGGTCGATTCGCCTCATCGTCGCGCGCGAAGAGGGCGTCGACGAAATCCTTCGCGTCGAACGCCCGGAGGTCTTCGGACCTCTCGCCCACGCCGATGAAGCGCACGGGCAGCTTGAATTCGTCAGCGATCGCAAGGATCACGCCGCCCCTGGCGGTGCCATCGAGCTTGGTGAGCACCACGCCCGTGAGCGCGAGGGTCTCGCGGAACTCCCTCGCCTGGCTGATGGCGTTCTGCCCCGTGGTGGCGTCGAGCACGAGCAGCACCTCGTGGGGCGCGCCGGGCGAGGCCTTGTTGCACGCCTCGCGGATCTTCCGGAGCTCTTCCATGAGCGGCGCCTTGGTCTGGAGCCTGCCCGCGGTGTCGGCGATGACGACGTCGACGCCCTCGGAGACGCCGCGCGCGACGGCCTCGTAGACCACCGCGCCGGGCCTGGCGCCCTCGCGGCCCTTGTGCACCTCGGCCCCGACGCGCTGCGCCCACATCTCGAGTTGCGACACCGCCGCGGCGCGGAACGTGTCGCCCGCCGCGAGCAGCACGCTGCGCCCGTCGGCCTTGTAGTGCGCCGCGAGCTTGGCGATGGTGGTGGTCTTGCCCGCGCCGTTGACCCCCACCATCAGGATCACGAAGGGCTTCGCCCTCTCGGGGTCGCCGAAGGGCGGGGCCTTCAGGTCGAGGATCGCGAGCGCGTCGGCCTTGAGCGCGTCCCACACCTTGTCGGGGTCGCCGAGCTCCTTGCGGTCGAGGCGCGCCTTGAGCCCGTTGACGAAGCGCCTCGTCGTGGCCGCGCCCACGTCGCCGGTGAGCAGCGTCTCCTCGATCTCGTCGAGCAGCGAGGGGTCGATCTCCTTGCGCCCCGAGAACACCGACAGGAGCCGCTGCATCCAGCCGGTGCGCGTCTGCTCGAGCCCGCGCTTGAGCGCCTCGAGGTCGCGCGGCTTCTCCGCGGGCACCTCGGGCGCCGGGGGCGCGACCTCGACCTCGGTCACCGGGCGCGCGGCCTCCGCGGGCTTCTCGACGGCCGGCGCCTCGGGCGCGCGCGGCCCCTCGCCCTCGGGGGCCTTCGGGAGCTCACGGCGCTCCTCGGGCGCGGGCAGCCGCGGCGCCCCGCGGCGCCAGAGGTACACCGCGACCGCGATCGCCGCCACCGCGACGAGCGCCACCAGGAGCCACGCAAACTCACTCATCGAGAGGTCTCGTCCCTCCCACGTAGCGAAGGGGCGATGGCTGTTCCAATGCCCCCGCGGCGGGGGGACGGACTATACGTTGAGCCCGTCGCGCGGTTCAATCCTGCGCAAGCGACGGGGTCGGGTCCATCACGGGCGAGAGCTCGTCGGCGCGCGCCACCTCGCGGGCGCTGGGGCTGTCGGGCGCGTAGCACCCCTGCTCCACGAGGTCGACGAAGGCCAGCGCGTCGGGCGTCGCCGCACGGGTGCCGAGCGCCTCGCGCAGCGTCGGCAGCGCCGCGCGCCCGCCGCCCGCGCGCCGCAACCACGGCCGCGCGCGTTCGAAGAGCTCCTCGCGCCACGTGCGGAGCTGCACGCGCACCACGTACTCCCCGGGCCGCGAGAACTCGCCCGTGACCTTGCGCGGCGCGTAGCCCGACGCGCCCACTTCGAACTCCACCCTGCGCGCGGGCTGCACCGCCACGCTCTCGCCCGTCACGGGCCTCCACTCGGGCGCCTGCGCCCAGCGCACCATGGGCTCGGGCACCGGCCTCGCGCTCGCGCGGTCGGCCACCACGAAGCGCACGCGCAGCCCGCCCGTCACCGACGGCGCCACGTGCTCGACGCGGTCCCACACGGCCGACGGCGCGCGCTCGGCGTCGCCCTTCGACGTCCCTTCGCCGCGCAGCCTCGCGCGCGCGAGCGCCACGCCCACGCCCAGCGCCGCGAGCGCCGCGGGCGCCACGGCCCACAGCCAGTGGATGCGCGGCGGCACCGGGTCGGTGAGCTCGATCGCCGGGCTCTCGCTCGCGCCGAACCACGGCTCGGTGGGTTCGAACACGGCGCGCACCGCCACGCCGCGCTCGGCGAGCACCTCGGGCGCGAGCGTCGCTTGAAAGCGCC